>JAMOAF010000942.1 GCA_023621895.1 Planctomycetota bacterium | reverse complement strand
GACTGCGGCCGTCGGACCATAATCGAACTGATAAAGCTTCCGTCCCGAACGGCTGTGCGACCAGGGGCCGATGATGATTCTTGGGCGCCGGGCCTGGGGAGTGCCCCCATACTGTTTCATGCCCAGATAGTTCATCGGCGTGCCCGGAAAGACGACATCGAACCACCCGGAAACGGCCAGCGAGGGCACCTTGGTATTCTCGTAGCTCTCCTTGGTCTGGTAGGCGATGCCCTTCCAATAGTCCGACGTCGACAGGTTGTCGCGTATCCAGGTCTCGAACCAGAAGCTGTTCGTTTGCACCTTGCGGTAGTTGAGCAGATCGATGTACGGCGTATGCATCATGTCTGCGTACCGCGCCGGGACGAACCCGCCCATCGGCCCCTTGCCACCCTCCCCGTTCCCCTGCATGCCACAAGCCCAATCCATCATAAAGCCGTTCAGTATTCCGTCCTGATAGGGCAAGTTTCGAAACTGGTCGGGTGGGGCGCATTCCGGCACGATGGTGACCAGCGACGGCGGCGCCTGGCTGGCCGTCCACCATTGGGTCCAGCCCTGGTACGACAGCCCCCAGGTGGCTACCTTGCCGGTGGACCATGGCTGGTCGGCGAGCCACTCCACCAGATCGTATCCGTCGCTCTTCAGCTTCGGGCTGAACGGGTCCCACGTGCCCTCGGATTTGAACCGCCCGCGGACGTCGGCGTTCACCGTGACGTATCCCCGGGCGGCCAGCCACTTGGCGCGGCCGGGTTGGCCGGTCCCCGCCTGGCATTGCCTGTTGTATGGTGTCATGCAGAGCACGACGGGAAACCGGCCTTCGCCCTCGGGCCGAAAGACGTCGACCGCCAGCCTGATGCCATCGCGCGTGGGCACCATCAGGTCGTGATACTCCACCACCTTGTGATCGGCTGCCGAATACGCACCCGGATTGGGCGGCTGGGCCTTCAGGCACGGCTGAAAACCCGCGCCAGGGGCCAACGCTGCAATTACGGCCAGCAGCGCAACTCCAAATCGAAACTTCATGGCGTGCCCTTTCGTAGAAACGGTTCCGTCTTGGGACGTGGCTTGCGTTCTGCTTTCCAAGCCGCGCGCGAGCCTCCCCGCATCTGGCCTGGACTGGAGCGGCCGCCGCCTCGCTCCGCAGACTGCTTTTCTGACCGTTGGGAAGATAACTGCCCGACTTACTTTTCAAGTTCGAAATCGAACTTGTTTTCGCCCTCCACCACCGCCGCTTTTAGCGGACTGGCTCCCGACGCGAGGAGGTAACGATTTGGGATCTTGACCACGGCACTGGGTGAACTGGCCGAGGAAGCCGCGGCCGGAGGGCCGGCAGGCGGCGGTTGAACGAAGACTGTGTAATCTCCCGTTTTCAGCGGCGATTCGAACCGAAAGGCGCCCTCCTTGACTGTCGCTGCCTTCCCTTGCCAGACGATTCAAGTCGCGGTCTCGATGTGGGAATGGTCGCGATCTGTCAGATCGCCCCAGCCCCCTTCGTTCGCGATTCCTCTCGCCTCTCTCGCCTCTCCCGCCTCTTCTCGTCGCGCTCCTCGACGACTTCCCTGACGCTTACCCCGAGAATCCCCAGCCAGCGGAAGTAGACCATCGCGAACGTCGTCGCGACCGGGGCGAGAAGGGAGAGCGCCAGCGGGCCGACAAGGTGCCGCCAGAGGGCCAGATACATCGCCACCGCCACCAGCAAGAGGCCCGCTGAGCGGAAATAGAACCAGAGCCAGGCCAGGGGGCGGCGGGCAAGGCTCAACCACACGCCGGCGGAAACCGGCGTCATGGCCGAGCCGGTTTCCAGCATCGACAGGAGGGCCACGGGAAATGCCAGCCAGAAGCCGACCGCGAACAGGTGGACCGCCAGCGCGCGAGCCGGCGGGCAGGTCTGCAACAGGATCGCGATCGGAATCAGGCTCGCCAGGCAGGCATTCAGCGCGTAGAAACTCTCGCCAATCGATGCGCCCCAGTCGCCGTCGGGCCAATTCTCCACCACGTGGTTTCCCGCGGAGGTGTCTTCCACGATCGCCAGCAGGTTGACCGAGAACAACGCCAGCCAGCCGAGCGAGACCAGCACCGCGCCGCCGAGCAAGACGCATCCGCCGAACCAGGTGACGGCGGCCGTCTCATCGGCAACCGGCATGCCCAACAGCATGAGTGCGAAAGCCGGGAGGAGAAAGACCGCCGCTCCGCTCATCGAGTAGGTGAGCCAGCGCCGCGACGCTTCCGGATGGCCGAGGAATCCCAACTCGTCCGACCGGTCCTGGAGTTGCCAGCGAAGGTGGGGATCGTCGACGTCGCGGAGGAAGGCGTAGTCCGGGTCGTCGGCCGGGTCCGCAGACGCCGATCGCAACAGCGCCGGCCGGAGCGGCTCGACGTGCTCGGGGGCGGAGACGCCGTACTCGCCGGCGGAGTCGAGATCGAACTGCTGCGGAAGCGCGTCTTTGGGCGGCGGGGGGACGGTGATCGGCGAGTCGCAATCGGGGCAGCGGACCTGCCCGCCCACCTCGCGGTCGGTGGCCTGCACGCGGGTCCCGCAGACGGAGCAATTGACGCCGATATAGATGACCTGCTGCCTCGGGCCGGCTCTCTCGCCGCGCGGCTGCGCCTGGCCGGGGCGGACGGAAAACACAGCGGCCTCCGCCCCGGTCTGGGCCAGCACGCCGAGTACGGCGCGGGGCGCCTGCTTGGGCGGCGGGGGAACGACGGTCTCTGTCCCGCAGTCGGGGCAGCGTATCTTCTTACCCACTTCGTCGGCCCTGGCGAGCAGCCGGGTGTGGCAAAGGAAGCAGTTGACCGCGATCTCGCCTCGCCCGCCGCCGGCGCCCTCGAGCCCGTATTCCGAGGCGTCTTCACCCGCCGCGGCTCCGATCACCGCCGCGGCTTGTTTCTTGGGCGGCGGGGGCACGGCGGTCTGCCTGCCGCAATCGGGGCAGGTCAGTTTCGTGCCGACCTGGTCGAGCGTGCCATACAGCAGCGTGTCGCAGAGGATGCAGTGGAACGGGATCGAGACCGCCGCCGGCCGTACGGGCTGCTCGCCCGTGCGGATGCCGTACTCGCCGATCGCCGCCTCGTCGAGCGTCTGGCGACGCTGCATCTGGGCCTGCGTCTTGGCGGCCTCGACCAGCGGCATCATCGTGCCGCATTCCTCGCAACGGGCCGTTCCGCCGAGATTCTCCCGCTCGGTGTAAAGCCTGGTTTTGCACGCCGGGCAGATGACCGCCGCATAATCGCGGTCGCGAGCCGGCTGATCGGAGGAGCGGATCTCGTATTCGCCTCCCGCGGCCTCGGAGACGCCGAGCACCCGGTCGGTTTGCCCGGCCACGGACTTCGGCTTGGGCGGCTGGGGCACGCGGATCGTCGCGCTGCAACTCGGGCACGTCTGGTGCGTGCCCGCCTGCGACCGGAGCCCTTGGAGCGACGCGTAGCACTCAGGGCAAGTAAACGTGAATTTCACATGGCCACCGTGGATCGCATTCCTGAAGGCCAGCGGGACCTGGGGCCTGCTCGTCGCATCCAACAAGCCGTTGTCTCCAGGGAAACGTCCTGGAGGGTCGGGGATCGCGCCAGCAGAGGCGGCCTGCCACCACCTTTGAGTATCGGATAAACCCGCCTCACCTGCAATCGATGGGCATGGCAAATGGAAGCGCCCGCACCCCGGAGCGGACGCAAGGGGGACAGCCCCCCCAACCGACGAACGCGTGAAGGCCGGCCCGCGGTCTCCCCCCGGCAGGTCTGGAGTTCCGCGCTTCGTTCGAGGATAATCTCCCGTCAGGTCAGCAAACTCCCTCAGACACGAAAGGTTTGACATCATGACGTTAGAACGACCGACTCGCGGCTGGCTTGTGGGCGCGGCGGGGCTCGCCGCCGGGATGTTGGCGCTCGCGGCGATTGCCGTGGTGGCCAATCCAGTCGCAACCGCGGGCGAGCTCCCTTCGACCGAACACTTTTGGTATCGCCTCCAGCCGGCGGGGCCGTACTTCGACTCGCAGCGCGGCAACAAGGCGTTCGGTTTTTCGGATGACAAGGTCTACCTGTCCGAAGACAACGGCCGCACGTGGGGACAGGGTATTGCGTTTCCCGGCGCTCGGCAGATCACGTTTAGCTGCATCCTCAAGGGCGGGAACATTGTTTTCGGCGCCGGCTCGAGACTGTATGTCAGCACCGACAACCTGAAGTCGTATAAGCCCGTGAAGCTCAAGGACGCCAAGGGGGCCGACTACATTCCTCATACGCCGCAGAACCCGGAAAACCCCGGCCGCTACTTTGAAACCCTGACAGGCGTGAACACCTGGGACGTCGGCGGCACGGAAATGCTCGTCTGGGGGAACTACTGCAACGTCCACGGCGGCGCCACCCCCGCCAACATCTACTACTCGACCGACGGCGGAGAGACCGTGAAAATCGCCTATGCCTTCGGGCAGAATCCGCAATATCGGGACAACGGATCTCCGGGCGGAGGGCCAACGGGCACGCTGCTGGGCGATCCCAAGAACCCGGTGATCTGCCGCCACGTCCACTGCGTCGCCTACAACCCGGCCGAAAACGCGTTCTATGCCTGCACCGGCGACATGGAAAGGCCGGAGGGGTTCGAGTGCCACTGGCTGCGAGGCACGTACGACGCGAAGCAGGACCAGTGGCAGTGGAAGGTCATCGTCTCGGAAAGGCTGAACACGCGATACAAGTGCGGCGGCATCAATTTCGTCGACGGGAAGGTCTACTGGATCAGCGACGCCAACGGCCCCAAGCCGCACGACCGCGGCATCTTCTGCTGCGATCCGGCCGACATCGCCAATCGCGAGAAGCACACGATGCTCTTCAACCCGCAATATGAATGCGCGAACATGATCATCGAAGACGGCGTGATCCTCGCCGGGCACTATGCAACCGCCTCGCCGTTCAACACGGGAATCATCATCTCTTTGGACATGGGCAAGACGTGGGCCGAATACGATCTGAAGGAGTTCGGCAAGCGATCGCCCGTCCGATTTCACGCCAAGAATAGCGAAGGGTGGTTCCGGGTGGACCTGCGCTCCGGGTGGATCGACCTGGCCGACGTCCTGCTCATCAAGCCGAAGCCGTCTCCCGCGGCCGCCAAGTGAGCGCCGCAAACGATCCGCAAGATACCCAATCCCTCAGTGATCGCTGGGGCCAAGCTCGAACTCCAGCCAGAGGTCTTCCCCGATCTCCGGGATCGAGTCGCAGAACCGCTTGACCAGGCACGCCAGTTCGTCATCGCCGCCGGCTTCGAACCGAAACGTGAGAGCCGATTCGGCGGCGGAGTGGCGGACCAGCGCCCATCCGTCGGGGAAGTTGACGCGGACCCCGTCGGCCGACTGCTGCGGATACTTCGACCAGACGTTGCGGACGCGATCGATGATTGCCTGGCCATCGGCCGGCTGGACCGGCAAACGCAGATCGGGAGTCAGGTAAACGGCGGGGCAGCCGCTGCGGAGTTCCGAAAGCGACCGGCCGCAGCCAGCCAGGTAGTCGATCAGCCAGCACGCCGCGAACAGGGCGTCGTCGCCGCCGTCCAGCGCGCGGAAATAGTAATGACCGTTGACCTCCGCTCCAAAGATCGCCCGCGACTGGAGCATGCGGCTGCGAATGAATGCATCGCCGCTCCGTTCGGCAAGGGCAATCGCACCCAGTTGGGCGGCTCGCTGGGGAAGGCAACCCGAAAACATCAAGTCGTAGACAAAAGGCTCGTTGCACAGTTCGCAACCGACACTCTCCAGGAATACCCAGGCTGCCTCCTCCGCCGTGAGGACGACGCCGCGATCATCGACCAGCGCCAGTTGATCGCCATCGCCATCGAAGGCGATGCCAAGATGCGCCCGATGCCGCTCGACGGCGTCGCAGAGGACCTCGAGCCGCTCGGGGCGCGAACAGTCGGGAATCTCCCCGCGGAAGACCGGGTCGGGCTCGTCTCGCACGGTTGAAAACACGACGCGCGGATAGACGGCCTGGAGATATCGGCGGGCGCGCCGCCCCCAGCAGCCATGCATCGGATCGAGGACGATCGTGGCGTCGGCGCCGCGGGCGTCAACCCAGGTTTCCTGGAGCCACGCGACATAGTCGTAGGAGATGTCCAGACTCCGCCGGCCTCCCCCGGTCGCCGCCGGTTGCCGAGCCGCTTGTTCGGCGCCGCGGCGGAGGAAATCGACCTGGGCGGATGCAGGCGGCTGGTGGCCGAGCATCCATTTCAGCCCGTTCTCGTCGGGCGGATGGTGCGAGCCCGTGACGATCGCGCAGCCTTCGGCTCGCAGCCGGCGCTTCGCATAGTAGATCATCGGAGTCGGCACGATCCCCAAGTCGACAACGTCCACCCCCGCCGCAACAAGGCCCTCGCCGAGCGCGGCAAGCAGTGCGGGCGTCGAGAACCGGACATCACCCCCGATAACAAACTTCGCCCCGCCGGGGACCGCATTTCCGAGCGACTGGCCCCACGCGCGATACTGGTCCGGGTGCAGGTCGGTGGGAACCTGACCACGAATATCACAACGTTTGTATACGCTCAAAAGTACCCTCCCAAGAGGCCATGCACTGCCCTCGCCGCTCCCGGCAACCACCGGTCTTGGCAACCGTTCGCACCCCAGCGCGGCCCGAGGACACAATCCCGCTGTCGCGGCAAACGGAGCCCGCCCCTCGTCCAAGAGCGACGATCCGCCGCGAGGATAGGGCCACTCCCACCGCGAAATTTACCGGCTTCAAGACAATCCGTGGCTCTGTACACCGGATCCGTCCGGTTTCTTCGCCAATTCTAGCACCAAACGCTTCAAAGGCCAGCGTGAAACTGACGGTTGCAAGGACCTCCCCCGAACGGGTTGGTCCTGGTCTGGCTGCCGCCGGCGCCACCACTGGAATTCGTGAGAGAGAGCAGCCTCCGCGTCGCCAATCGCCTGTGCCAGGCGCGGGACTGCCAGTCGCGACGAGCTGCCGGCCCGACGGCGAGTGCGGATGTCGAGTTGCAGGGAACAAACCTGCCGGTTTTTTACGAAGCCAAAGTCTTGCGAAGGCCCTCGTCCTTGGGGGGTTGCCGTGTGATTGGCCTTGGGGTAACGTGCACTTGCCAATTCAACCAGCCCCCAACCTGTTTGTTGCGAGGTGGAGCCATGTACTTGTGCCGGCGCACTACGAAAACACGGCGGGCAGTCGGACTCGGGCCAGGAGCGATCGCCCTTGCCTTGTTCTGTGTCCAGGCGCTGGGAGCCTCGGAGGAAATCCGAACCTGGACGGACAGCACGGGCGAATATTCGGTCCAGGCGAAGTTCGCCGGCTTGCAGGCGGGCAAGGTCACCCTAAAGAAGGCCGACGGGACCGAGGTCGCGATTCCCCT
>JAMOAF010000038.1 GCA_023621895.1 Planctomycetota bacterium | reverse complement strand
GGATGGGGAGCGGGCTGCCATGCGGCGGTCCGGGCGATGGCCGCGAGGGCCTGCCGGGCTTGCAGCGCCGTCGGGGCCGCCACCCCGACAAAATCGCCGTCGCGCACGGTAACCACCCCTTCCATGGCTTCGGCCGGCGCGAGGTCGATCGATAGCAGCTTCGCGCCATAGGATGGCGGCCGCAGGACCTTGCCTCGGAGGGCCCCCTCGGGCGCGATGTCCGAGGGGTACTTGTGCGCGCCGGTCACCAGGTCGCGCAAGCCCGGCCGCTCGGCCGGCCGGCCGAGGATTTTCCAGTCGGCAACCGCCGTCACGGCAATGTCGGAGGGGATCGGTTCGTCGAACTGGCTCGGCAGGTTCTCCTCCTTGGCCAGGTCGGCATAGGTCAGGGACCGCTGGGTCTTCGCGTGCGTGATCCGCCCCTGGCGTGCCTCGACCTCCTCCGGGGCAACTTGCCAGCGGCGGCAGGCCAGGCGGATGAGAAGCTCGCGCGCGGCGGCGGCCCCGCGGCGGACGTCGGGCAAGGTGGAAGGCGTCGTGCGGCTGCCGGCGGTGATCCCGTCGTCGGGCACCAGGCTGGTGTCGCCCATCAGCATCTCGACCTGGTCCAAGGGGACGCGAAGCTCCTCGGCGGCGGCCTGGCTCAACTCGCCGCGCGCGCCCTGCCCCATTTCGATCTTGCCGCTCAAGACGGTGATCTTGCCATCGGCGCCGATGTGGATCCGCGCGGAGACCCTCGCGCCGCCTCCGCCCCGGCTCCCGCGGCGCTGTGCCTCGGCATGATTGATGCCAACCGATACGAGCAGGCCCGCGCCAAGAACCTGCACGAAGCGGCGGCGGCTGAGCCCGAAGTCATATTCCACGAAGTCAGCCTGTTCGGCGGGCTGGTCGACGTCGATCTCGATGGTTTCCTTGAGGCTTGTCATGACTTTTGCCCCTTCATGCCGGCGGCGGCTCGCTCGATCGCCCGGACGATCCGCGGATAGCTCCCGCAACGGCAGATGTGGCCCTCCATTGCCGTGAGAATTTCCGACTCCGCCGGATCGGGCTTTTCGGCAAGCAGCCCGACCGCGCCCATGATCATTCCCGGGGAGCAGTAGCCGCACTGCAACGCCCTTTCGGCGAGAAACGCCTCCTCGACGGGATGCAGCTTGTCGCCGGACGCGAGTCCCTCGATCGTGCGGACTTCGCGCCCGGCGACCTTTTCCACGGGCGTGATGCAGGAATGCGTCGCCGCGCCGTCCACGAGCACGGTGCAGGCTCCGCAGCGGCCGTCGCCGCAACCGTACTTGGCGCCGGTGAGGCCGAATTGCTCGCGAAGCACTTCGAGCAACGGTCGAGCCGGATCGGTCGTGACCGTCCGGGCCTGGCCGTTGACGGTGAAGGTGATGGTTTTCTCCATCAGGATGCTCCCAAGAGTTGAAACAGAGTTTGCGAAGTCGCGGCGGCCGGGACTTTCCGCAATTCTCTTGGCGCCGGCGGCGGCGGCTCTTTTTCGGTCTCCTCGAGCAGCAATCGCATCATTTCCTCGGCGGCCGCTTGAGCCAACCGCCGGATTTGTGCCCGGTCGGTATTGTCGCCGACCTCGTAGATCACGGCCGGAATTCGAAGGGTCTTGCGGACCCACATTTTCGAAAGCGGTCTCGATCCGGCGGCCGTCTCCCGCCGGAGCTTGTAGTCGGGCAGCCGCTCGGAGACGGCGTCGAGCCAGCGATCGGCAAAGTCCACCGGCCAGACCGGCTCCTTGCCCCCCTCGATGTAGAACACGTCGTTGTGCGTCGAGTGGAAATCGAGAAAAAAGACCAGTCGCGGCTTGTCCGAGCGTTGATGCTTGAGGATTTCGTCGCGGACCGCCGAGGTCTCCGGCTGGCGGAAGGGGCCCCAGTCGCGGTTCAGATCGTAGCCTCGCATGTTGTGGCGCCAATTGCCGGCGGCCACGCCGTCGGGATTGACGAGCGGAACGACCACCGTCTGGCAGGCGCGGCGAAATTCCTCCGCCAGTTCCCCGGGGCCGGCGATCGTCTCCACGAACGCCATCAAGGCAAGCGATCCGGTGACCTCGGGCGGGTGCTGCCGGCCGATGATGAACACGCCGTATCGGGGCGTCTTCGCCCCAATCGTCAGTTTTCGGATCGCGCGCCCCTCGACGGAGCGCCCGACCTGCGCCGCCTCGATGCCGGGCCGCTCGGCGAGCCGGTCGATCCAGGCTTCCAGTTCGCGGAGCCCGATCCGCTCCTGCGCGGAGATCCAGACGGGCTTCGGGCCGGCATCGATCGAGAGCGTGGCGGATTTTTCGGCGGTGCGGTAGGCGCCGGCCGGGAGCCGCTCCCAGTGGAGTCCATCGCTGCTGGTCCAAGGATGGTAGCGGTGGCTGCCGCCTTGATACCGCAGGTGGACGGTCACGCGCTGGGCCGTCTTGGCCGAGACTCGAAACGCGTACCAGGCGCTGTTGTTGATCGGTTCGTCCTCGGCGCGGATCAGGGCATCGAACTCGGCCGGGCCGCTCTGCGTGCAGCCGCTGAGCCGCGCCCCCTCGAAATCCGCGTCGAAGATAATTCCGCTTTCGGGAAAATGGTATGTCCGGGGCGGCGGGGCCGCCTCCCTGCCGGCGGCCATCGACCCGCTTGCGGCGAGCAGCAGCGCGAGCGTCAGCGCCACGCTGCCAGGATTGTCGAGAAGTCTGGATGGATGATCGCCCTTGGGCACACGGTGGGTCATGGCGGCTCGACCTCCAATCAGCGGCGGTTTTTGTTACGCTCTGTATTCGGGTGGGCGAACGCGCACGCTTTTTGAACGAATGGCCAAAGCAGGGGTGGCCCCGCACTTGCGGCGTTCGCGAACCCACTCAGCGCACGATCTCTACCACAAAATCGCCCGGTCTTGGGGCAGCCGTCACTATACTTCGTGACACAATGCTCTGTCGAGTAGACGGGTTGGGCAAGGCGTTTTCGCTTGTCTGGAGCTGAATTCTTGCGAATCGAGCGATCGCTGGATTTCCGCGTGCTTCGGCTACAGCCGCCAGGGCGATCGCATGGGTGGGTTGAGCAGCCCGGTGGCTTCGTCGTCGCCAAGAATCTGCTCCCTCTCGGGGTCCCAGCGGAGTTTTCGCTTCAGCCGCATGGCGATGTTGCCCAAGTGACAGAGGCTGGCCGTGCGGTGTCCGATCTCGACCGGCTCGATCGGGTCCTTCCGCGACTTGACGCTGTCGAGGAAGTTCCGGACGTGGTCGGGGATATACTCGCGATAGACGTCCTCGCGGCGGTGCGGGTTGCTGTGCGAGAGGTGGATCTCGTTGGGCCCGATGACGCTAGTGACCAGCGACTCGGGCGAGGTCTGGAGCCGGCCTCCCATGCCGAGCTGCACCCAGCCTTCGGTCCCTTCAAATCGGGTGTGCGCCGGCTCGTTGGTAGCCGTCTGGCAGAGGAGCTCGACACCGTCGGCGTACCGGGCGCGGAACGCAACCTTGGTGGCCGTGGTGTAAAGGCTTCCCTTGGGCGGCCACTCGGAGCCCATGTCGTCGAACTCCACCGGCCCACTCGCGTCGCTTCCGTGCCCCCATTGGGCCAGGTCATTGAAGTGGCCGCCGAAATTCGTCGTCTGCCCGCCGGAGTAGTCGAGGTTGAAGCGGAAGCGATAGAGGCAGCGGCCGCTGTGATAAGGGACCATCGGGGCGGGGCCGAGCCACAACTCGTAGTCGAACCCTTCGGGAACGGGCATGGGCTTCCAGCCGGGGCCCGGATCAACGGCGTTCTGCGGCGCGACCGTGGTCAGAATCCGCTTGAGCTGGCCGATCCGCCCGTTGCGCACCAACTCGCAGCCGAAGCGGCAGTTCGGACCCGAGCGAAACTGGCTTCCCGTCTGCAAGATTCGCCCGTGCTCCCGCACAGCTTTGACCATCGCCTGTCCCTGGCCGACGTTGAGCGACATCGGCTTCTCGCAATAAACGTCCTTGCCCGCCCGGGCCGCCATCACGGTCATCAGCCCGTGCCAGTGATCGGGCACGACCAGCGCCACCGCGTCGATGTCGTCGCGGGCAAGAAGCTCACGGAAATCATTGTAGGCGGCGCACCCGCGATAGCGGCCGGAACCGACCTTATCGGCGTAATAGGCATCGACCTGGTCCTGGCCGGGTTTCCGCCCACGGAACTGGTTGGGCAGGTATCCGTCGCTTCCCGTATTGACGTCGCAGACCGCCAGGACCTGGACGTCGTCGTTGGCGAGGAAGGCGGGCAGGTCGACGGTGCTCTGGTTGCCCAGGCCGATGAAGCCGACGTGGATGCGGTTGCTGGGGGCGTTGGCCCCGAAGACGGAACCGGGAACCCATTGGGGCGCGGCCAAGGCCGCCGCGCCCAGGCAGGTCTTCACGAAGGCGCGTCGTCCGAGACGCGTCGTGGGAAAGTGGGGTCGATTCATGATCGTCGCTCCGAAAAAGGTGGAAGAGACGGCACCCGCCGGCCGCCGGCGGGCCGGCAGACTGTCCATTAGCATAGGGCGGACGGCGGAAGACTCCAGAGCCGATCGCCTGAAGGCGGTCGTTTTGGGGAGAAAACGCGGAATGAATTCGGCGCTACGTTGCGGAATGAATTCCACGCTACGAAGCTGCCGGCGCGAGCCTAGCTGCTTGCCCCGCGACCCGATCGAGTTCCGCCAGGCGCCGATGGTATTCGGCAATCGCCTGGAAGTAGGTCTCGCGCTGGTTGTTCAGTTGCCGCTCGGTGTCCAGGAGGCGGAGAAAATCGAGCTTGCCGCTGGTGTAATTGGCCAACGCCGATTCGAGGCTCCGCTCGGCGGCGGGAAGAATCTTCTGCTCGTAGAGTTCGACGACTTTCCGGCCCTGCTCGACGCGCGCGCAGGCCGCTTGGACTTCGTATCGGACCTGGTCGAGCCGGGCCTGGTATTCGGCCCGCCGCTGGACGACCCGCTGCGACGCCTCGCGGACCGCAGCGGAACGGCGGGCGTGGCGAATCGGCAGGTTGATGTCGACGCCGACTTGCGCCCGCATCTCTTCGGGCATGAAGCCATCGTAGCGGGCGACGAGGTTCACGTCGGGATAATAATCCCGGCAGGCCAGGGCCACGGCCGCCTCCTCGGCGCGGATTCGCGCGTGCAGGGCGTACAGGTCGGGCCGGGACCGGATGGCCGCGCGCTGAACGTCCTCCGCGCTGGGCAGCGAATCGGGAATCGCCAACTCGGCGGGCGGGGGCGGCAGGGGATGATCGGCGGCGCGGTGCAGCAACGTGTTGATCCTGGCGGCGGCCAGTTGCTCGTCGCGCACCAGTTCGGTCCGGCGGCTCTCCAGGCTCGCCAGTTCGACATCCGCCTGGAGAACGTCCTGCTCGGTGGCCTGGCCCACCTGGTATTTGCCCGCGGCAACCTGGCGGAACTGCGTTACAAGCTGGCGCGTCGATGCGTTGACTTCCATCTCCCGCCGGGCGAGATAATAGTCGTAGAACGCGGTTCGCGCTGCTTCCGAAAGCCGCAGCCGGACATCGCCGATGTCGCCTTTCATTGCATCCGCCTCGGCCGTGGCGGCCATCCCGCGCAGCGGCCGCTTGCCGGCCCAGGGGATTCTCTGCGAGGCCTGCACCATCCAGCCGCCGCCGTCGTCCATCCCGGCGCTGCTCGGGCCGATCATGCCGCCGAGCATCGGGTCGTCGAGCGAAACGACCTGCGGGTAGCGCTCGGCGGCCGCCCGCCACGCCGCCGAGGCCGCCTGGATCGAGGGATTGCGGGCTTGGACCTCGGCGACCAGCATGTCCAGGGCCAATTCCGTCTTGCCGAGCAGTGGATCGGCCGGATCGCCGGCCCGATCAGCCGGTTGCGGCGAATCGGCTTCGCTGGCCGGCTTCTGGTAGGCGACCTGGGAGACGGCGCGGTTCTCGGCGAACGTCCGATGGTGCGGCGCGGGATCGGTGGAAGGCGTCGGGTTTCGGCTGGCCACTGGCAAGGCCTGCCCCGCGCCGCCCGGCCACGCGCAGCCTCCCAAGAGGGCGATCATCGCAAGCATCGCACAGTAATCGGCTTTTCGCGAACGCTCCATGGTCTTTCGGTTCCATCAGGGCCGTTTTTGGCAGTGGAGTGGCGCGCCGGACGCCGCGGGCCCGGGGCAGTTGGCTGGCGAAGGCCGCGCCTGTTCGATCCATCGTCCCCGCAGAATCCGATCGGCGAGCGTTTTCCTAACACCCGTTGCGACCGGCATTTCCGGCATAATCGGCGTCTTGCGGCGGCGGTAGATTTTGACTCACCCGGACAACCGGACAAATCATCAAGCATTGACGATTTGGAGCGATTCTTTGCGGGAGACACCATTGCCCCGGGGATGGCACGGCGGCGAGGAGTTGCCGGACTGGGGGGCAGTGCAACGACGGTCGCTGGCGCCGGTCATGCTCCCCATCGTTTGCTGCCGGTGTAGAATTTGGTAATAATTGCGACGGACGACTCGGTTTTTCTTCGCGCGTCAGCGAAGCTCGCCGCGGAGAGTTCAGGGGGCCGCGGGGCCGATTGTGAAGTGTACCCTCGACGGAGGGCCGGACATGTCCAAGATCGACGATATCGAAAAAGAACTGGAATCGCTCTCGCGAGCCGAGAAGGCGCTTCTGCTACAGCGAATCGTTCGAGACCTGGGCGACTCGTTTCCGGGCGTGGAAAGCACGCCCGGGGTCTGCGGCGGGGAACCCTGCATCGTGCGGACGCGAATTCCTATCTGGATTCTGGAGCAGATGCGGCGGCAGGGCGTGAGCGAAGCCGACATCCTGCGAAGCTATCCCACCCTCCGAGCAGAAGACCTGGCAACAGCGTGGGCCTACGTTCGCGCCCACCGGGAAGAGATCGAACGGCAGGCAGAGGAAAACGCGGAGGCCTGAGCGGTGGCAAGGCTGTATGCCAACGAGAACTTCCCGTTGCCCGTGGTAGAAGCATTACGCCGACTCGGACATGATGTGATGACGATTCAGGAGACCGGCAAGGCCGAGCAACGAGCACCCGATGAAGAGATTCTCCACTCCGCGATGGCCGATGACCGAGCCGTATTGACTCTGAATCGGAAGCACTTCATCCGGCTTCATCGGGAGGAGTCGAGTCATGCCGGGATCATCGTCTGCACGGTCGACCCCGACTTCGCGAGGCAGGCCGCTCGTATCCACGCGGCAATTGAAGCCGCCGGCGATCTGAGGAGCCAGCTAGTCCGCGTCCATCGCCCGAATTGACAATACAACTGCCCCTCGGCACCCAGTTGGCACTCCGGCGCCGGCGCGGTAAGTTGCATGTGGCCGACTACGTGGATCGTATGAACTAATGACGAGGGTGCGGTGATGAGCCTGGCTTCTGAATGGGAAGGATTATG
>JAMOAF010000447.1 GCA_023621895.1 Planctomycetota bacterium | reverse complement strand
CGGCGCTGGCCAGGTCGGCTGGCGAGGTTTGACCTCATCTGCCGCGAGCAATGCCGGTCGCAATCAGGGACCATCAGCCAAACGATAGGAGGCCAACATGAGCCAGCGTATTACGCGACGCGACTTTGCCACGGCCGGGGCCGCGGCCCTGGCGCTGCCCATACTCGAAACAGGACGCGCGCAGGCGGCGAGCGGGTCCGATGCCCTCACCGCGGCCGGATTCGCCACGCTGCCGCTGCGTCCTTACCAGCTCATGTGCATCGTCTGCCGCGTGGGGGGAGGATGCAACGACGACCTGGGCGATCCGCGATTGACCGCGATCCTCAAGGCCGTTCGACAAGACCCCAAGCTGCCGCTCACGTTCCGCTGCAACGTCGATACCGTCTACCGGTACCAGAATCCGGGGCACGCGGAGGATACCGACGAGGGAGAGCTGTTCAACGCGAAGCGCGATCTGGACATTCTCCAAAAGCTGGGCCTCGTGCCGGGCGATACGCGGCCGGCAATCGACATGTTCGCGCGGCTCCTGGAAAACGTCCCCGGGGCTCGCGGCATCTGCGGATATGAAACCAGCACGTCCGACACGTGGCGGGGCTGCGCCCGGGCGGCCAGCGGAGACTACGAGAAGGGCCACGCGCTGGGGATCAAGGCCCTCATCCCGCCGCGCGATCCGCAAGAGATGGCCGAGTATAAGAAGACGTCCGCGGCGGCGATCTACGAGGCGCCGGTGCTGCGAATCCGGCCGCACCACCTGCTCTGCATGAGCTGCTTCCATGGCGGCAAGGAGAAACTCGCGCCGATCGCGGCGGATAACCTGTTCGAGGCGATCGACGCGATCCAGAAGGACCCCGACATTCCCGTCACGCTGATCGCCGGCGTCTGCATGATCTGCCCGCCCTGCGCGAGCTACGACCCGGCAAACCGGCTCTGCCTGGGCGGCCGGAGCATGGCGCTGCGCGACCAGAAAAAGGACCTCGACGTATTGCAGAAGCTGGGGCTGAAATACGGCGACACGTTGCCGGCCCGAAAGCTCTACGAATTGCTCTTCGAACGAATCCCGTCGACCCTTGACATCTGCGGCTACGGTGATGGCCGGCCCCGTGCGCCGGAATGGAGCATTTGCGGCAGCGCGCTTAACGACGGCGCCTACCAGAAGGCCCGGGCGGCGCGGCTGGGAATCACTGGATAATCGCCACGTGGACAAGGGTGACCTCGAGCGCCTTGTGCAGGTCCTTCGGATCGAGCCGCAGCATCAGCCCCCGGTGACCGGCGTTGATATAGACCTCGTCCAGCTCGAAAATGCTGGCCTCGGCCAGGACGGGCATTTTCCTCCGCGTGCCCAAGGGGCTGGTGCCGCCCACGAAATAGCCCGAGTGCTTGTTGGCTACCGCCGGCTCGCAGGGCCGGACCGACTTGGTGCCCAAGTGCCGGGCGAGCTGCTTGGTCGACACCTCGCGGTCGCCGTGCATCAGCACGATCATCGGCTCGCCCGACTCGTTCTCCATGATCAGCGTCTTGATCATCCGGTGCTCGTCGACGCCAAGCTCCGCGGCCGAGTGCCGCGTGCCGCCCCGTTCTTCATACTTGTAGGGGAGAAGCACGAACGCGACGCCCGCCTGCTTGAGCGCGCGAATGGCATTGGTCACCGGATGCTTGTCTTTCGATTTGCTCATCGCGCCAGATTACTTCTCGACCGGCAGCCACTGGACGGCGTCGGCGATCACGTGGCCGTTGGCGCCGTCGTTTCTCACTTCGACTTCCGCCGGGAGCGACTTTTTGAACGAAAACACGCCCAGTTCGACAAACAGCCCGTCGAACGGCGGCGTCTTCCGCTCGTCGACCCGCAATTCGGCTGCGCCGCCGGCGTGGCGGACGACGACGTGGACGTTGGCCGCTCGATTCTCGCCCGGCGCGTAGGCCAGGCGCACCGAGTACTTCCCATCACGTGGCAGTTCGGCGGTGAACAAGGCCGACTTTTCGCCCTGCCCCTGGTTGCCGTCGTGCAGGTAGCCGCTGCCCACGAAGGGGCCTTTGGCCGAGCTTGACTGCCACTGGCCGGTGAGCTTCGCTTGCGGATTGTCGACCACGATGCCTTTCAGCGAAAGGGGAGCGAACGACCCGGCCCGCGCCGGCCGCGGCCCGGTCCACTCGAGCACCTGCCCTCTCTCCAAGAGCCGCTCGCGGAGGGCCGGGTAGGGCACGTCCTGGACGGCGAGCGTCCCGTCGATCGCCATGCCGGCGGCCACGGCCGCCGATTGCCCCAGGATCATAAACACCGGCTCCATGCGGATCGAGCCGAAGGCGATGTGCGACGAGGAGAGGCAGACCGGCACGAGCAGGTTCTCGCACTCCCCCTTCTTCGGCGTCAGCGATCCGTAGCTGATCATGTAAGGGTAGGGGGGGCCGACGCCGACGTCACCCTCGTTCTGCACGAATCCATCCTTGGTCACATAGCGCTGCACATGGTGCGAGTCCATGGCATAGGAGCCCATCCCGACCGAGTTGGGAGTCTCCACTCGGCAGAGGCAGTCGTGCTCGGTCATCATGTAGACGCCGAGCATCCGCCGCGCCTCGCGAACGTAGATCTGGTGGGGCCAGTTGCCGTTGTCGGTGAATTCGTCCTTGGCCAGCCCCCAGCGGCTCATCGGCTCGCGGACGTCGTCCGGTACCCGCGGATCGTTGGCCAGGAAGTACATCAATCCCTTCTGGTACCGCTCGTGTTCGGCGATGATCTCCCGCCGCCGCTCGTAGGACGCGTCGGGATAGTCGTAATTGAAGCCGATGTTGTCCGTGCTGAAGGGGCCGTGGTTGTTCGTGTCGGTCTTGTGGTTGGGGATCGGGTCGAACTTGCTGAATGTCTCGCGCCAGCCGGTCGAAAACACCCGCAGGAGCAATTCGTACTGGCCCGGATCGTAGCCCTCGGGCTTGGGGAACGGCACGCGGTTCTCCTCCGCGTCGGTCAGGCACATGCGGAAGCAATAGGCCTGCACCCGGCGGTCGCCCGCTCCGTTTTCACCCGGCGGTTCGGGCGAGACGCGCGGCAGCAGGCCGCTCGACCGGTCGCCCGGCTTGACGAAGGGCGAGACCCCGTCGGGGAAGGAGTGGCCGTGGTGGCGGACGTCTTTCTGCACGCCGTTGAACTGCTCGCCGTAGGTTTGCGACGATTCGCGGCCGACCGTGTAGCCGACCCCGGCGGCCGCCATCAGATCGCCTTCGTAGGTGGCGTCGATGAACATCCGTCCCTTGTAGGTCTTGCCGTCGAGCGTCGTGATCGCGCGGATGCGGCCGTCTTTCTTCTCCACGCCGCCCGCCCGATCGAGCCAGACCTCGCGGACGACGGGCACGTTGGCCTCGGCGATCATCGCGTCGAAGACGTTTTCGGCGGCGTGGGGCTCGAAGATCCACATCGTGCGCTTCTGGCCGTCGATGGCCGCGGTGCCCTGGCCCTTGTTGCCGTATTCTTCCCGCTTCTGCCAGCGCCAGGCGGCCTGGTCCTGGTAGTGCCGCCAGACGCGGTGGTAGAACTCGCGAGCCAGCCCGCCGATCACCTCCTTGCGTCCGGTGTCGGTCCAGCCGAGGCCTCCGCTTGTCAGGCCGCCCAGGTGCCTTTCCGGAGAGACGAGGATCACGGACCGGCCGGCCCGTGCCGCCTCGATCGCGGCCGTCACTCCAGCGGAAGTGCCGCCGTAGACCACCAGGTCGTAGGTCTTTTCAGCCGCCGGAGCGGATGCCGCGGCAAGCAGCGAAACGACAATCGCGGTGGATCGGAGCATCGGAAGTCCCCTGGGCTTGAGTTCTTAATCACTCCATCGTAAGACGGCGCGCGGCATGGGGCAACACGCAGCCGCGCCGAAGCGCGAGGGCGCCGTGGTCGCGCAGGTATTTCATCCCGCCGGCAGCGGTTTGCCGCGTGAAAATCGGCAGAGTCCCCGCCAACGGTCAGCCGCCGGAATACACGCCCGACTTCCGGCGCTCTTCCGAGAGCTTGTTGATCACGGTGTCGTCGCGGACGTCGACCTTCAAGCCGGCGAGAATCTGCCGGAGGTAGTCCAGGTGCGGGCAGGGAGGCGAGTGGTGGTTGTGCCTGGTGATGCAACTGGAGAGCTGCACCACCACGCGGTCGCTCGTGATTGCCTCCTGCTTTTCGAGCTTTTTCAGCAGGCTTGCCAGCTTGCGCTGCGTCGCCTGGCCGCAGCAGCCACCGCAGGTGATGTTGAGCGAGCGATAAGTCTTCTCCGTCGGATAGGGGGCAAATCCGCCGGTCCGTTCGTGCAGGGCCTTCTCGCAGGCGTAGCCCGGGCAGCGCTGCTTGACGATATCGCACTGGAGAATGACCACGTAGTCCTTTTGTGAGAGGTCCATCGGGTAAGTTGTCCTTGGGGGAAATGTGAAAGGCTTTGCTATCGAGCGCCCTGGTCGCCGCGATGCTGATGCCCAGCATGGACCCCGGTGTCGCGCCGCGCGACCCCGGGCGTGGCTGTCAAGCATCTTCGGCGTAAATCATAGCGTGGGAACCGATCCAAAACCAATCCATCGCGTCCCCCTCATGCAGGCCCAGCACTCGCCAACCCAGGCTGACGCGAACCGAATAGACTGGCTTGCGGGAATAAGCTCGCTTGAAATGCAGGCTGGGGTGCGACGGATCCTGACGCCAGAGCCGAAACGCCTTCCGGGCGCAGAAGGTGCCACCCATAAACCAAGAGGTGCCACAGGTAGGAAGATTCGGGCGGGCCAAGGAGGTGGGGAGGTGAAAACTGGTCTATTCCGGTTTTGCCGTTTTTGTTCCATGGTTGCCTTTCGGTGGCACTGAAAACAGCAGGGGCTGGTGACGGCTAAGCTTTTCACCTCGCCAAGTTCGACTCGCTTTTTTCGTCCCGTCCCGAAGGGACACCCCTAAGCTAGCCCAGGGTGGAGGACGGCGAGTGAAACGAGCCGTACGCAACCCTGGGTCGCGAGCTCCGCCCGGGCGCTCGTTTCTTGATTCGTTTGGACGTTGCCATTTTCGATTTCTGGATAACGTCCATGCTTTGCGAATTTTCGCGAGCGCAGACACAAAGCGTGGATACGGTCGGCAGCGCCGCCGATTGAGGATCGCGGGTGAATTGACGTCTTGTTTGAGGACCGTGGCGTTGTAGGCACGCAGTTCGGATCGGACGGTGGGATCATCAAGCGAGCGCTGACGCTCACTTGGTGCTGTAGACAATTTGGACAGGCAGTTTGGTCAACGACTGAGACATGCTTTTGGCCTCTTTGTTAGGGCCGCCCCGTTGGGGCTGGCACGGTCCGAGGCGGCTTCTAACCCAGGGCTGCGGACGGATCGTTACACTCGCCGTCCTCCGCCCTGGGCTGGCTTAGGGGTGTCCCTTCGGGACGGGCCGCAAAAGAAGGATGCCAAAAGGTGCCACCCATAGATCGAGGCTGCCGAGAAGGGCGCAAAAGGTGCCGGCGTCAGAAGCCCGCCGCCCACAAAAACGGGAAGCGACGGGCCAAGGAGGTGCGTGCCAAGAAGGTGCCGCCCATGAACCGGGAAGGCGATCGGCCACTCCATGGGTGGCACCTTTTGCCATGGGTGGCGCCTCTTGACGTTTCTCAAGCGCTCCGCGCCCGCCAAAGCCGCCGTCCGCGCTAACCCGGCGCCCGCGGCATCTTGACACGGCCCATTCCGGGCAATAGTCTGACTCGCGCGGTGCAATCCTTGGCGGGAACTGTCCCCGTGCTCGCGGCGAAAGACGCTCTTGGATAATGGGAAGCCTGCCGGAAGCGAGAACGAGATCGTCTCTCTTGAGGTCCCCTCCGGGATGCCAACGATTGCCCCGCGGCTGCTGCCTACCCCCCCCCGAGTCCCTTGCGGACCTTCCTGAAAATCCAGAGGAGTTGATCATGACTCGACATACCAACCGCCGCCAATTTCTGAAGCGCTCCGCTCTGGCTGGAGCGGGGCTCTGGGCGGCCGGCGCGTGTGCAATCGCGCAAAACCGCTCGCCCAATGAGAAACTGAACATCGGCATCATCGGCGTGCACAGCCGCGGGGCGGCCAACATGGCGGCGGTGGCGAGCGAAAATATCGCCGCGCTGTGCGACGTGAACGACGACTATCTGGCCGAGGCGGCCAAGAAGCATCCCCAAGCCAAGACGTACGTCGACTGGCGCAAGTTGCTCGACCAGAAAGACATCGACGCGGTCATCGTCAGCACGACCGAGCACACCCACGCCCTGGCCAGCGTGATGGCCATGAAGCGCGGCAAACACGTGTTTTGCGAGAAGCCGCTGGCCCACAGCGTCTACGAAGCGCGCGTCATGCGGGAAACCTCCAAACAGACCAAGGTCGCGACCCAGATGGGAACGCAGATTCACGCCTCCGACACCTACCGCCGCGTCGTCGAGCTTGTTCAATCCGGCGCGATCGGGCCGGTCCGCGAGGCGCATGTCTGGGTCGAGCAGGGCATCGAAGGGCCGCGCAGCCGGCCGGAGGAGTCGCAGCCGGTTCCGCCGAATCTCCACTGGGACCTCTGGCTCGGGCCGGCGCCCTGGCGGCCCTATCACTCGTGCTACCTCGAACGCCGTTCGATCTCCTGGCAGAACTGGTGGGATTTCGGTAACGGCGCGCTGGGCGACATGGGGAGCCACCTGATCGACCTGCCGTTCTGGGCGCTCGAGCTGAAGTATCCCACGACGGTCGAGGCCGAGGGGCCGTTGCCGGTCCGAGCCGAGACGTATCCGGATTACCTGACCGTTCGGTGGGAGCATCCGGCCCGCGGCAAGCGGCCGCCGGTCAAGCTCACGTGGTACGACGGCAAGCAGCGGCCCAAGTCGCCCGACGGCGCGGACTTGCAGAAGTGGCATATGGGCATCATGTTCGTCGGCGACAAGGGGACGCTGCTGGCCGACTACAGCCACTGGGTTCTGCTGCCGGAAGCCGATTTCAAGGATTTCAAGGCGCCGGAGCCCTGGATTGCCCCATCGCTCGGCCATCACCAGGAGTGGCTCCACGCATGCAAGACCGGCGCGCCGACGCTCTGCAACTTCGATTACTCCGGCGCGCTGGTCGAGCACAACCTGCTGGGGACGGTCGCCTTCCGCGCCGGCAAGAAGCTCCAGTGGGATGCGGAGAACCTGAAGGCGACAAATTGCCCCGAGGCCGATCGGCTGATCCGCCCGCCCTATCGCGAAGGCTGGACGCTGTAGTCGATCAAGAGATCAAAAGGCGCCACCTTTTGGCACTCGCTGATACCATAGATAATGCAGGCGACTGACGAAAACCGTGTATGGAGAAATGGATCTAGCGGAATTGGGACAACTGGTGGCGCAGGGTGAGTCGGATTGCCTGGAGTTCAAAAAGACCACGGGAGAACTCAAGGC
>JAMOAF010001163.1 GCA_023621895.1 Planctomycetota bacterium | reverse complement strand
TGAACGTGTCGCCGTCGTCGGCGGCGGTGATGGCCGCCGTCGTCACCCGCAGCGGCCCGCGGAAGACCGGCTGGGGCACAACCGAGACGACCTGGGCGCCCAGGTCGAGCTCGAAGCGAATCGTCTGGTTGTTGCCATTGTTGAACGGCACGCCGGCCGCGTTGGTCAGGGGGTTCTGGCCGGGCTTGCCTCGAATCGTGATCTGGTAGTTGTCGTCGGGGAGCGTCTGGGCGAACCGCATCACCACCTGGTTGACCTTGTCGCCGGGCAGCATCTTGTAGGTGATCGGCCCCTTCGTCCCGGTGAGCTGGATCGCGCTGAAGGTCGAGTCGAGAATATCCTGGTTTTCATTGAACTGGAACAAGAGCTCGCGCGGGGCGACGTTCAACGTCCCGCCGTCGACCAGCTCGCCGCCGGCGTTGGGGATGATCTTGACCAGTTCCGGACCGACGACCTGGTTCTCGTTCGAGATCAGCAGGGAGAAAGCTTGGGTGACGGCGCCGGTGCCGGTGCGGCCGACGTGGATCGTGTATTGCCCCGCGCTGGTCAGATCGATCTGGACCTGCTCGACATTGTCGACGTGGTTCAACTGGGTGCGGACGGCCGGCGAGCCGGGGTTGGCCGGATTGAGCGTCCAGGGGTAATACGTTTTGCCCGCCTGGTCGGTGATCCAGATGTTCAGGTCATTGACCAGCGCCGGTGCGCTGTTGTCCAGGCCGGTCTTGGCCGTGCCGGCCGGGTCTGTCCAGACGAGCGTCGCCCGCGTCCAGACGAGCGTCGCCCGCAGCGGGCTGTTGCCTGCCGACGTGACGTTCCAGGTCAGCTCGGTTCCCGTGTAGGTTCGCTCGAAGACCTGCGCCGCGCCGGTCCCCTCGGCGGTTCGGGAGACGAACTCGGCGGCCGACTTGGCGTTAATCAGCCCCCAGCCGTAGGTGTAGTCGGGGCCGAAGTTGCCAGCGTCGGACGCCGTGTGGATCATCAACCCCTTGAGCGTGGCGCTCTTGGGCGAGTAGCCGAGCGTCTGTTCGAAGTGCTGCTTGAGCAGGACAGCCGTGCCGGCCGCGCTGGGCGCGGCCATCGAAGTCCCGTCGCTCGTAAAGTATGCGCTGTTGGAGGCATCGCTCGTGGAAAAGACCCCAACGCCGTTGGCAACGACGTCGGGCTTGATCCGCCCATCGTCCGTCGGGCCCCACCCCGAGAATGCCGACATCTGCACGTCGGACGAAGCGTAGGGATCGACCGTCACGTCGTCGACGGCGCCAACGGTGAGGCTGTTCTTGGCCGTCTGCGCCGGCGGCAGCGAGTCGTAGCCGGAGCCTCCATTACCGTCGCCACCCGGCGGCGGGAAGTCCGCGGCATTGACGGAGTAATATCCCGCGCCCGACCAGCCGGGAAACCCCGGATTGGATGAAAAGTAGGCGACATAGACGCCGACGCCGGTCAAGTTCATGTAGTGGTCGGTGCGATCGTTCCCCGCCGCCCACACGCTCAACAATTCGGGATTGCCGGCAAGGACCTGGTCCAACTGGCGGGCGGTGTCTCCATACGAACCGAACGCCGCGTCTTCGACCCGGCTGACCGACATGTCGCCATACCAAATGTCCAGCAGGCCGGTGGGCGACGACGAGTTTTCTGTCCAGAACCAGCCGCAAGGGATGCCGTAGGAATGGTTCGAGACGTCGATCAAGCCGGCGTCTCTGGTCATTTCCGTGTAGTCGGAATTCCAGTCATAAGACCGGATCGCAACTCCGGTGGCCATCCCCTCCGCTGCGGCGTTCACACCAGCCGCGCCGATCGTCCCACCGACGTGCGTCGCATGCCAGTGGCTTGCCGCGCCGTCGATCACGCTCACCCGGCCGCCAAACTCCTGGTGCGTCGGCAAGACCGAGCCCGCGTCCCAGACGCCGACGGTGTAGCCGTTGCCGTCCAGGTCCAGCCCCAGCGACCCGCCCGCGGTGATATATTCCACGTTTGCCGTGTCGGCCGCATTGCGATTGAGCGGCTGGATCGGCCGGAAGTCGTCGGGGCTGTCCGCCAGGGCGATCAACTGGATCTGGCCGGGCTCGGGCAGCGGGCGGGCCGCATTGCCGAAGATCGGCTGATCGTAGGCGACGGCCTCGTCGAGCATCGACGAGGTGATGCTCAACAGCAACCGGTGCTCGAATTGCTCCATGCGAAGCCCACGGGGCTTGAGCGACGAGGCGCCCTTGGCGCGTTTTCGCAGCGGGGTGCGTCCATCTCCAGCTTCCCTATTTTTATGGCTGCCGGAGATACGTCGGAACGAT
>JAMOAF010000951.1 GCA_023621895.1 Planctomycetota bacterium | reverse complement strand
CGGCAGCGACCGCCAGCCAGCGCCTAACCCAAACGCCCCCATCCGGCTCGTCCGGATGGAGCGCAAGGTTGGCGGCTAACACGCGTCGCGCGCCCGGCAGCGACCGCCAGCCAGCGCCCAACCCACACGCCCCCATCCGGCTCGTCCAGATGGAGCGCGAGGTTGCCGGCTAACACGCGTCGCCCGCGCGGCAGCGACCCCCAGCCAGCGCCTAACCCAAACGCCCCCATCCGGCTCGTCCGGATGGAGCGCAAGGTTGGCGGCTAACACGCGTCGCCCGCGCGGCAGCGACCGCCAGCCAGCGCGCCGATTCTCACCGCGATTGGCCTGGCTTCGGAATTCCGTCGGATGCTGTCGGTCGGTGACAACCACTCAGACGAGTTCGCAAACCACCTTTCGCGAGAGGCTGACAAGAGGCAGCTCACGGATTCGGGCTTCCGGCTCAAGCAGCGGGGGGCGGTAGCCATCAACCTTCCGCTCCATCCGGACGAAGCCAGCTGGGGGCGTTTGCACTCGGCCGTGGGGATATTGGGCGGCGGGCGGCGGTAGCCATCAACCTTCCGCTCCATCCGGACGAGCCGGATGGGGGCGTTTGCACTGGGCTGTGGGAATCTTGAATGGCGGGCGGCGGTAGCCGCCAACCTTGCGCTCCATCCGGACGAGCCGGATGGGGGCGAACACACTAGTCTGTAGGCGCCGCCGGGCGGCGGTAGCCATCAACCCTGCGCTCCATCCGCACGAGCCGGATGGGGGTGAACACACTGGCCTGTAGGCGCCGCCGAGCGGCGGTAGCCGCCAACCTTCGTGAATATCCCAACCGCCGCGAGACTGGCCCGCTCTCCGCCACCCTAGCGCGCGCTACGGCGCCAGCGGCAGCGAAAAGAGCGAAATGCTGTAGGGGGCGATCGTGATGGAATCGGTGATCCCCTCGACGGGCCTTTCTTCAATGGTGACCTTCGCCGGCTCGCCTGGGCTGTTGTAGGCCATCGGGTCGCTGCCGGCGATCTCGCGCAACGTCCCCTTGCCGGTGATCGAAAGCCCGTGGAGAGTCAGCGGCACGGGCAGGCTTTCCGCCGTCGGGTTGACCACGCCGAGCGTGAGTACCGTGCCTTCTTCGTTGAGCGCGGCCAGGGCGTCGAGCGGCCGCCCGGTGTCCGTGGCGAGCGGGATAACGCCGAAATGGCGCCGATAGAGCATCAGCGCAAGCCCGGTGGTCTCAAGGGCCGCGCCGGTTTTCGTTGTCTTGATGCAGCCGATCACGTTGACCGTCTGGGCATAGTTGGCCATCAAGAACATCTCGCTGTTGCGGCCGAATTCGTGGAGTCCCGCCGCGATCCCCAGGGCGTCCTTGAGGAAGTAGCGGGTGCCGAGTTCCCCGTAGACGTGCGGCCCGTACCAGTAGTTCCACTCGTCCAGGGCGATGCGAATCTGCTTGCCCTCGAGCGCCGGGATTTCCTCGCGGTAGCGGCGGTGCGCCTCGGCCTTGTTGCGCACCTGGTCGCGCATCTGGTTGACGTGGGCGATCACCCCGGGGCGCTCCTGGCAGTAGAAATGCTCGCTGACCAGGTCCATGTGGTCGGCGCAATGGCGCATCATGCCCTCGCTCCAAGCGCCGACGGCCCCTACGGCGATGACCTTGATCGAGGGGTCGGCCGCCCGCATCCTGTCGACGAACAGGTTGTGCTTCTTGGTGTATTCCTCCAGCGGCATGTGGCCGAGTTGCCAGCCACCGTACATCTCGTTGCCAATCCCCCACCACTTGACCTGGTAGGGCTCGGCGTGGCCGTTTTCCGCTCGGCGCTTGCCCATCGGCGCGCCGGCCGCACCGTTGGCGTACTCGAGCTCGCGCACCGCCATTTCGACGCCGCCGAGCCCCGAGTTGACCACGACCAGCGGCTCGGTCTTCAGCGCGCGGCAGAAGGCGATGAACTCGTCGAGCCCGAAATCATTGTGCTCGATTCCCTTCCACGCCGGGTTCTTTCGCGGCGGGCGGCGGTCCGGGTCTCCGATTCCGTCGGTCCAGTCATAGCCGCTGACGAAATTGCCGCCGGGCCAGCGGTAAATGGGCGCGTCGAGCTGCTTGAGCAGGGCCAGCGTGTCCGACCGCATCCCGTGAACGTTGTCGGCCGGCATCAGCGAGACCGTCCCCACGAAGAACCGACCGCTACCGGAGGCGATGATTTCCAGCCGTCCCTGGTCGCTGTCGGCGCCGGCGGTGAACTCCAGGGGCGTTTTCACGTAGTCGCCTGAAAGCCGAGCGATCTTGACCGTGTGGCGATCGGCGCGCCCCGTGCCCCAGACGAGGCTCACCTCGATCGGCGCTGCCGAGGCGTCGCCCCGCAGCCAGATTCGCCCCGCGTACTGCTTGCCTTTCTTCAATCCCAGACCCGCCTGCCCGATGCCGCCCGGCGCGCGGCCGGCAACCGCGATCGCGGGCGTATGCCGGCCGACGAACGCCCCTTCGGCGACCATCGCCACTTGGGCCTCGCCGACCGGCTTCCAGGGTGAGGCCGGCGATCCCGCCGGATCGAAGAACTTGCGGTCCTCGAGCATTTCCGCCCAGATTCCCCCGTAGATGCAGCGGCCCAAGTGTTCGATGAACTGGCCGTAGACATACTTCTCGATCTTCGCGCCGCGCCGGGCGCCGTCGACGACAATCGCGGGCTCGGCCGGCAGCGCGGCTAACAACTCCAATTCGACGTCGTCGAACCAAGCCTTGCCGGTCGCCAGCCCCCAACCGCCGAACAGGCAGTTGATTTGCAGGGTATCCGGGCTCTCCGTCTCGAACTCCACCTCGACCCGCGTCCAGTCGCGGGTTCCCCCGATCGCGCGGGTTCGCACTTGCTGCATGTTGTGAATATTCAGCAGAGCCCCCTGTCCGCCGCGGAGTTGGAGATTCTCCGTCTTGATCCAGCCGGAGAGTCGATAGCGGGAGAAGGGCTCGACCGCAACGCGGATAAACCACGAGAGGTCGCCGCCGGACTCCGAAGAGATCGTCACGCTCCGCTCCCCGGTCCTGCCGGTGGCGGCATGTTCAAACAAGCCGCTGCCTTGCCAGGTGTGCGTCTTCCAGGCGGCCGGTTCCTTCCCGGCAGCCTGCTCGAACGAGCCATTGGCCAGTAGATTCTTTTCCCGCGGCTTTTCCGCCGCCGAGAGCCGGGCGCCGACCAGCACGGCGGCAAGCAGCACCAGCAACATGGGCAGTCTCGTGGCGGGCGCTCTCATCGGGCAGTCTCCTTGGCTTGAGTGAAAACAGATTGCGGACGAATCTCCGGCCTTCAGTTGGTCCGGTTCTTGGCCGGCGGGGCGATCGTCTCGCGCAGCCGATCGGCCGCGGCGCACGCCTCGGCGGCAAGGTCGCCGCAATATCCGGTGAGCATCGCTCGTGCCGCGTCGGGGGTCTGTTGCCAGAGTCGCAGCGCTTCGGCCTCGACCGATTCCTGCTTCTGCATGCAGCGGGCCTCGAACGCCGCCCAGGCGGCCCGCACCGGGCTGATCCGGGCCTCGTAGTCTTTATCCACCGCGCCGGCCAAAGCCTCGAACTTCCACCAGGCCAGGCGCAGATCGGCATCGAACGTGCCCGCCGGCGGATGGAAGTGGTGCTCGAGTGAAAGCAGCGTGCCGAGTTCGACCGGCGGCCCGTAGGCTTCCGGCGTGGCGGTGATTCCCACGTACCAAGGCGCCAGCGGGCTGATGTCGGGCCGGCAGGCCGTGCGCCAGTAGATGCAGCCGATTTCGGCGGGCAGACGGCCGCGAAGCTGGAACACGGCCGCTTCCTGCGTCACGCGGCCAAACAGGGGCACGATCCCTTCCCGGTTGCGCAAGATGGCGGCGACGTCGGCCACGGCGAGTTTTTTGTGCGGAGTGACGGCAAACGGCAGCGGCTCGGCCGGCGGCCAGGTCCACGTGCCGCCGGTGGCCATCTCCTGGCCGCGGAACTGCCGCCGGTCGGGCGCCAATCGCTCCGGCTTCTGGTATGCCTTGCGGAAACTGAAGCGCTCGCGATCGGGCGCGAACCAGCCCCGCGCCGCGGCGTAACTGACAAGATCGGGCGAGGCGCGGAAGTTGGCCGTGTCGTCGAGGTCCACTTCGCCGATAATGTACACGTTCGGCAGAATTACCACCTTGTCGTCCGGCACGCGCTGCGCCACCCAGCGCCGGCCGCGGACCACGGCCACCAGCCAGGCCTCGCGGGGGTCGGCCACCACGTAAGTCCGGCCGGAATCCGCGTAGCCGAAACGCTCGACCAACTGCCCGATCAACTCCATTCCCTCGCGCGCGGTCTTGGCTCGCTGGGCGACCAGCCGGCGGAGCATGTACCCGATGCCGCCGTCGCGAATCTCGCCGCGCGCGACCAGCGCATCGTAGCCGTCTTCGCGGCTCGGGCAGCCGTCGCTGGCGATGGCCACCCCCCACTCGTTGAGATATCCGTCGCTGTAGGCCAGTCCCGGGTTTTCGCTCCACAAGAAGGCCCAGGTCTCGGGCGCCTCGTCGAGCTGCCCGCCAAACTGCAAGTCGACCCGCGCGCCGGGCGGATGCTGGCGGCGGGGAACCTTGTGGAAATGCAGCACCCGCCGGCCGCCGTTCTCCTCGTTGTGGCCCACCAGCACCGAACCGTCGGCCGAGGCCGCCCTGCCCACCACCACGGCATAGCAGGCCAACAGCGGCGCGCTGGCCCAAGACAGCAGCAGGCTCCAAACCAGAACAATGATCCAGACACGGCGTGTGGCGGGCATGGCGGACTCCAAGGTTGAACAGGCGGAAGGGTTGCGTCGATGGACCGTCCAGTCTACCTTGCCACTGGGGCTGCCCGCCACCAGGGTCCGAAAAGTCGTCCCGTTGAAGACTGAACGGGGCGATCGTGGCGCCGGCTGGGTTCGAGCCGGCGCTGGCCGCCGCTCTTACCGAGAAGCCGAAGCTTGCCCGGTGTCTTCAAACCTGATCCAATCACCGTGTAATATGCACGCAGCGCGAGCGGCTCGCCGCGTGATCGTTGCCACGCCGCGGCATTCAGACGCGCCACGGTCCACTATAGATTTGCTTTTCGGAGGACTTGCGAATGCGTACGGGAGCTTCATTTTCTCGGCGGCGTTTTCTCGGGACCACGGCGGCTCTTACGGCGCCCTACCTGCTTCCCTCGGGTGTACTGGCCGGAGCGGACCGCGCCGGGGCCAACGATCGGATCAACCTTGCGTGGATCGGCGTGGGGCGCCGCTCGCACCAGATGCACGGCGACCTGGCCAGCGCTCCGAGCGTGCCGGGCGAAGCCCGCGTCGTCGCCGTCAGCGACGTCTACCTTGAGAAGTGCCGCCTCTACATCGAGGCGTACCGGGAGAAGGTCCTCAAGGCCGAGGGCGGTCCGATCGCCGTTTACCAGGATTACCGCAAGTTGCTCGACCGCAACGACATCGACGCGGTCATGGTGCCCACGCCGGAGCACTGGCGGGCGCTGGCCTGCATTCACGCTTGCCAGGCCGGCAAGGACGTCTATGCCGAAAAGCCGCTGAGCCTGACCGTCCGCGAAGGCCGGGCCATGGTCCAGGCCGCCAGAAAGTACAAACGCGTGTTCCAGGTCGGCACCCAGCAGCGCTCGATGTTCCGCAACCGCGAGGCGACCGAGCTGCTTCGCAACGGGCGATTGGGCAAGCTCTCGGCCGTTGTCTGCGATCTGTGGGCCAGTTCCCGCCCGTACGCCGATTTCGACATTCCCGCCGAACCCATACCCGAAGGCATGGACTGGGACACGTGGTGCGGGCAGACTGAACCGGTCCCTTACAACGAGCGCGTGTACCTGACCTACAACAACCCGGGCTGGCACAATATCTGGCAGTATTCGGGCGGCAACCTCGCCAACACCGGCTCCCATGCGCTGGACATCGTGCAGTGGGGGCTTGGCACGGACGACACCGGGCCGGTCGAAGTCTGGGCGGAGAGCGCCAACCACAACGCCCGGCTCACGTACCGGTACGCCAACGGCGTGATGCTGCACATCGGCTTCCCGCCGGAGTTGGCGGAGGCCAGCGCTGCGGGCAAGAAGGGAGCGCCCGAGGAAGAGATGCCGGCATTCGGCGGCGTTTTCTATGGCGAGCGGGGCCGGCTGTTCGAGCACCGCGGCCGGTTCAACACGATCCCGATCGCCCTCTCGCAGGAGCCGCTTCCGAGCGATGCCGTGCGGGTTTACAAGAGCGACCACCATTTCCAGAACTGGATCGATTGCATCAAGTCGCGCCAGCAGCCGGCCGCCGACGTGGAGATCGGGCACCGCGCGTGCACGATATGCCATTTGGGCGGCATCGCCCGGAAACTGGGACGAAAGCTCCGCTGGGATCCGCAGCGGGAGATATTCCCCGGCGACGACGAAGCGAACGCTTGCCTCGACCGCCCGCAACGCAAACCCTACCAATTGCCGGAAACGGTTTAGCGGGAGGTCCAGCTCAGATGAAAGGCCACCGGCATCGCCGGGATGGGAGGAGAATGCTATGAGTACTGACAACTGGAAAGCGATCTATTGGACCGTGGCCGCACTGGCGGGCGCCCTGCTGTCCGGTTCAGGGGCGATTGCGGAGCCGATCAAGGTGCTGATCGTGACTGGGCAGCACAGCCACGACTGGGAGGAATCGACGGCGATGATGCAGAAGATTCTGCGGAGCGTGCCGGGCATCGAGGTCGATGTCAGCCGGACGCCCGAGAAGGGGTCCCCCAAGACCGCCTGGGACGGCTGGCGCCCGGAGTTCGCAAAATACGATTGCGTGATCATCGACTACAACCAGGAGTCGTGGCCGGATGCGGTCAACCGAGCGCTGGAGGCGTATGTAGCCGGTGGTGGCGGGTTGATGGTCATCCACGCGGCGAAGAATGCCTTTCCTGGTTGGAAGGCCTACGAGGATATGGTGGGGCTGTTGTGGCGGAATCCGCAGTTCGGCTATTCGCCCTACTATGACGCCGAAGGCCGGCTTGTCCGCGACGCACCCGGCGAGGGACCGACCTCGGCCCACGGGAGCAACTACCCCTGGAAAATGACCACCCGCGACACCTCGCACCCCATCACGCGCGATTTTCCCAAGCATTGGGTCCATGCGCTCGACGAGTTCTACCACGCGCCGCGGAGCCGGATCGACCAGGGCAACATCCACATTCTGCTTTCGGGTTACTCCGATGCAGCCAAGGGCGGCACCGGCCGCGAAGAGCCCGTGTTGTGGTGGATTCCTTACGGTAAGGGGAAGTGTCTGACGAACACGATGGGCCACGTCATGATGCGACAACCCGGCAATACGCTTCAGTCGATGCAGTGCGTCGGATTCCAGGTGAGCCTTATCCGAGGCGTCCAGTGGCTCGCTACCGGGAAGTGCTCCTTCCCGCTGCCTGATAACTTTCCCCTGGATGAAGTCCGTTTGCGCGAATTGAAGTAGCCCGTTGGACTCCGCCACCACC
>JAMOAF010000478.1 GCA_023621895.1 Planctomycetota bacterium | reverse complement strand
ACGCGGCTATCGCCGGATGGTGGACCCAGCCGCAGGGCAGCGCAAGCGCGGGGCAAGCCCACGCGGCTATCACCGGATGGTGGACCCAGCCGCAGGGCAGCGCAAGCGCGGGGCGAGCCCACGCGGCTATCAGCGATCTAATTGACAGCCGCCACCGGGCATCGTAGGCTACCTGTTTTCGGGTCGAACCACGGTTTTGGAGCATTGGGCATGGCTGAAGCACGGGTGGCCGTCGTCACGGGCGGGTCGCGGGGGATCGGACGGGGAATCTGCGTGGAACTGGGCCGCCTGGGCCTTGCCGTGGTGGTCAACTACGCCACCCGGCCCGATGCCGCCGAGGAGACCGTCCGCCAGATCACCGGCGCCGGCGGCAAGGCGATCGCCCTGAAGGCCGATGTCGGCTCGGGCGCGGACCGCCGAGCGCTCGTCGCCCGCACCCTCGACGTGTTCGGCCGTCTCGACGTGCTGGTCAACAACGCCGGCATTACCTCGCAGGGACGGAAAGATATCCTCGAAGCCAGCGAGGAGAGCTGGGACCTCGTCTTCGACACGAACCTCAAAGGGCCGTTCTTCCTTTCCCAACTGGTCGCCAACGAGCTCATCCGCCAGATCGGCGCGGGCTCGATCGAGGAGGGCAAGATCGTGAACATTTCGTCGGTCTCGCACTACGCGGTCTCGGTCAACCGGGCCGACTACTGCATGAGCAAGGCCGCCGTGAGCATGATGACCAAACTGTTCGCGCAGCGCCTGGCCGGCGAGAAGATCAGCGTCTTCGAGGTCTCCCCCGGCGTGATCGAGAGCGACATGACCGCCCCGGTCAAGGAAAAGTACGATCGGCTGATCGCCGAAGGCTTCTGGCCGATCCGCCGCTGGGGCCGCCCGGCGGACGTGGCCAAGGCGGTGGCCGCGATCGTCGAAGGATACTTTCCCTTCAGCACCGGCGACGTGTTCCATATCGACGGCGGATTCCACATCCGCACGCTCTGACCAGCGCCGGCGGCCATCGTGCGCGCAATCGCCGCGGGAGACTTTCCCATGCGACAAGAACGATTGGAGGTCCAGACGGCTTCCGGGACGAGAGCCGAGGCGCCGGTCCGCTGGGTCCACACGCTGGTGGTCGGCAGCGGCGCGGCGGGGCTCAACGCCGCGGTGCAGCTTCGCGGCTCGGGGATCGACGACCTGGTGATCCTCACCGAGGGTCTGGACAAGGGGACGTCGATCAACACCGGGTCGGACAAGCAGACTTACTACAAGCTCTCGCTCTGCGGCGACTCGCCCGACTCGCCCCGCGAGCTGGCTGAAACGCTGTTCAGCGGCGGCGGAATGCACGGCGACCTGGCCCTGGTCGAGGCCAGCCTCTCGCCGCGCGGGTTCCTGCACCTTGTGGACCTCGGCGTTCCCTTCCCGCGCGACGCCTACGGCCAGTTCATCGGCTACAAGACGGACCACGACCCGCGGCAGCGCGCCACGTCGATCGGGCCCTATACGTCGCGGGAAATGTGCCGCGCGCTCATGCGCCGCGCCCGGCTGCTCGATATCGCGGTTGCCGAGGGCCGGCATGCCGCCGAGCTTGTCACGCTCGAGGAAGGCAACGAGAAACAAGTCTGTGGACTCGTTGCCGCGACGGACTCCGGGGCCCTGGAAGTCTACCTGGCGGAAAACGTCGTCTTCGCCGTCGGCGGACCCGGCGGGCTCTACAAGACGTCCGTTTACCCCGAAGTGCACACCGGGGCGATCGGCGTGGCCCTGATGGCTGGCGCGGCGGCGCAGAACCTGCCCGAGTCGCAATACGGCATGGCCTCGATCAAGCACCGCTGGAACGTGTCGGGCACGTACATGCAGGTTGTTCCGCGCCTGGTCAGCACGCAGGCCGACGGCTGGAGCGACGCGCGCGAGTTTCTCCTCGAATACTTCGCGACGCCGGGCGAACTGAACTCCAACGTGTTCTTAAAGGGCTACCAGTGGCCCTTCGATTCGCGCAAGGCGATCGGCGGCTCGTCGCTTATCGACATCCTCGTCTATATCGAGACCGTACTCAAAGGCCGGCGGGTGTTTCTCGACTATCGCGGCAATCCCGCGGGCTATCGGCTGGAGCAGCTCAGCGAGGAGGCGCGGCGGTACCTGGAGAAGTCGGGTGCGTTTCAAGCGACGCCGATCGAGCGGCTGCGCCACATGAACCCCGGCGCAATCGAGATGTACCGCGAGCACGGAATCGACATCGCCGGCGAGCCGCTGGAGATCGCCGTCTGTGCGCAGCACAACAACGGCGGGCTGGCGAGCAATCACTGGTGGGAGTCGATCAACATCAAGCACCTGTTTCCGGTCGGCGAGGTGAACGGTTCCCACGGCGTCTACCGGCCGGGCGGCTCGGCGCTCAACTCGGGCCAGGTGGGCGGCTTCCGCGCCGCCGAGTTCATCGCCAATCGCTACCGGCAGTGGACGGTCTCCGAGAGTGCGGCGGCCGAGGCGGGCCGGCGGGCACTCGAGCGGATCGCCGGCTGGCGCGAGCGCTCGGCCACCGCCGAAAACACATGGCAGATCGAGCGGAACGAACTCCAAGTCCGCATGAGCAGGTCGGCGGCGCACATTCGCCGCGGCGACGACCTGCGCGCGGCCGTGGCCGAGGCATGGCGGCAGGTCGAACGGCTGGAGCGGTCGGGTTGCGGGTATGCCGGCCAGCCCGATTCGGTCGAGGCCTTGCGAACCCGCCAATTGTGCTTCGCTCATGCCGTCTACCTCGAGGCGGTTGCGTTCGCCGTGGCCTCCGGCACGGGAAGCCGCGGCTCGGCGATTGTCTTGGACCCGGACGGGCTCCCGATCCACTCTGCTTTGGAGGCGTCGTGGCAAATTCTGCCGGAGAACGCCGATTTTCGCTCGTTTGTCCAGGAGACGCACCCCTTGGGGATCGGCCAGGTTGAGAATCGCTGGGTCGTCCGGCGGCCGTTGCCGGAGTCAGACACCTGGTTCGAGACGGCCTGGGCCCGCTTCCGCAGCGGCGAGATCTACCAGTCGTAACGGCCGGCAGCTACATGTGCAATTCAACCACGTCCTGGTCGTGGAGGACGTAGTCGCCCTTGACCACGGTGGCGTCGTGGACGGCCGACCCCCAGACTCGGGCGAACTTGAGGCCTTCCAGGTAGTCCTTGTGAACCTGTCCGGCAAGATCCAAGAGACAACTTCCTCGGCGAACCGTGAACGGCCGATCGCGGTCGGGCTCCTTGGCGTTGGGGAGCTTGGTGTAAACGCGGAGCACGTCCATCGCCGCGTAGATCGCGTCGCGCAACGGCTCGAGCCCCGCGCCGGTCTTCGCGGAAATCACGTACTCCTCGTACTCCAGCCGGCAAAGTTCGTGCAGCAGTTCGAGGCGCTCGCTCGCGCCGGCCAGATCGATCTTGTTCGGCGCCAGAATCGTGCGCGTGTAGGAGAGGCCGACGTCGTCTTCGCTCAGGTACGTTTTGGTGCCCAGGCGGGTTTTCGTCTGCGCCATCCGATCGACGACGTCCTGGCACTGCTCGATGCCGGAGTCGGCGCCGAGATCGACGATGAGGAGGACGAGTTCCGCGGAGCGGACCAGCCCGTACATGTACGACTCGAGGTAGTCGGCCGTGATCGGCGGCGTGTCGATGAGCTGGACCATCACATCCTGCCACGGCATCATGCCGGGGAGGGGTTGGTGGGTCGTAAAGGGGTAGGGAGCGATTTCGGGCGTCGCCCGAGTGAGCGTGGCGAGCAACTGGCTCTTGCCCGCGTTCGGGCCGCCGATAATCACCGCGGTGCCGGCTCCCTGGCGGGGAATGCGGACCCCGCGGCCTTTCTTGCCGGCCTTTTTCTCCGCCTGCATCTCCTTTTTGGCCTTGGCGATCTTCGACTTGAGCTGGGCCTGGAGATGGTCGGTCCCCTTGTGCTTGGGGATCTCGCGGAGCATCGCCTGGAGGCAGGCCAATTCTTCTTCCGGCGTACTGGCCTGGCGATACTCTTGCTCGGCTTTGAGATATTGCTGGGTCAGATTGGCGGGCATGGGCAGGCTCGGGAGCTGTCAGCCATCAGGAGACAGGATTCGGGCTTGGCGGGTCACCTACTTGCCAACCTCGGCCTTGGGAACCGGAGGGTCCTGAGCATTGGAAGCTGGAAGACAGCCAGCGATCAGGTCCGGGCGACCGCTGATTGACGAAAGCCGGCCGCTGACAGCTATCGCACCCGAGTCTACCCGAAAAACCGCAATTCGGCTAGCCGCGAGACTGTCTACCGCCCTTCGGGAGGGATGCTGGCGATCAGTCCGGCCGCGGCTGCATGGCCGAGCGCCTCGTCGACTGTCTCGAACACCAGCATCGGCGGCGCGTCGCCCATCCCGCAGGCGATCTGCCGCGCCCGGTTGTTTCTCTCGGGCAGGCGGACCGCGCGGATGTAGATTGCCAGGACGCGCCCGGGATTCCGCCGCGCCACTTCACGATAGATCGCCGGATCATCCTGGCCCGCGTCGCCGATGAGCACGAACGGCAGCCGGTGGCAGATCGCCAGAATCCGCTCGATCTTCGCCAGCTTGTGCTCGTGGCCCGACTTGATCACCCGCGCATCGTCAGCCTCCAGGTCGCGGAGGATGAGCGGCCCGGTGGGCAAGCCGTTGATCTCGAGAAAGTCGGCGAACACGTCATAGAGATTCCACACGCTGCTGGAGACATAGAAGAACGGATTGCCCGCCAGGCCGACTTCGCCCCCCTCCAAGGCGCGATAGAACCTGGCCGTGCCCGGCAGCATGGTCCGGCTCCGCGCGTTATGCAAAAGGGTGATCTGCGCGAGTTTGAGAAAGCTGGTGGCATTGCTTTCGATCACGGTGTCGTCGAGGTCGCTGACCACGCCAAATCGGCAGCCGGCGCGGGGCACCAGCGCGCTGGCGGTCGCCCGCACCTCGCCCTGAGCGGGGCAAACCTGGTCCACCAACTCCAACGCGACCTCGTGCCACGATCCGCCGTCGAGCCGGTTGGCGAAGGGGGCCCGGATGTGGAATCGAAAGAATCCTTCGCCGTCGGCCGCCGTTTCGAGCGTCTGATCGCCGAATCGCGCGCGGACGCGGGCGCCAGGGAAGCGGCAGGCAGTGAAGCGCCGGAGCATGGCCCGGGCATTCCGCCACCAAGGATCGTCTTCGCTGGGGCTGGCGGGCGGGAGGTCTTCGACGACCCGGCCGATGAGGAAAAGCTCGTCGGAATTGCCGAAGCCGCGGTAGGGCTGGATCTTGACCCGCGGCGCGCGGCCGAGGCGGCCCTGAACCGCCGCGCGGAGCCTGAGATAGTTCTTGCCCGTCTGGTGCGCGAGCGTTTTGAGGAGATCGGAAAAGGTGGGGCGGGGGGGCATAGCCATCAGCGGTCAGCTATCAGCTATCAGCCATCAGGGGGCAGAGGATAGGTCACAGCTATCGGTCAGCTATCCGCAGTCAACCGAGAACAGAAGCCGAAAACTGAAAACTGAAAACTGAAGACTCTCTCCTGCCGTCTCAGGCTGACAGCTACATTCTACTGCTTTGACGGATTCCGGGCGAGATCGGCGCGCGAGCTGGGGGCTGTTTCCAGCACTTGCCGGTGCTACAATGGCCGCAATTCCGACGCCGGGCGGACCGGTGCAACATCCGCGGTTCTCAGCATCTTTTTCGTGAGGAATATCATGGAAAGGGGCTCTTTAAGGCAAGTTCAGAGACGGTTCGTGCTTGGCGCGGTTGCGGCGGTTGCCGTGATCTTGGTCTCTCCGGTGCTGCGGGCCGACGTCAAGCTCCCCGCCGTGATCGGCGACAACATGGTCCTGCAACGGGCGATCAACGTGCCGATCTGGGGCTGGGCCGATCCGGGTGAAAAGGTGACGGTGGCGCTGGGCAAGCAGACTAAATCGGCAACGGCCGGCACGGACGGCAAATGGCTCGTGCGGCTCGATTCGATGGAAGAGGGCGGCCCGGCGACGATGACCGTGTCCGGCAAGAATCAGATCGAGGTCCAGAACATCCTCATCGGCGAGGTGTGGGTCTGCTCGGGCCAGTCGAACATGGGCTTCACCGTGAGGAGCGCCAACGACGCCGAGAAGGAGATCGCTTCGGCCGATTATCCCCAGATTCGCCTGTTCAGCGTGCCGCTGGTGGGAACGCAGGAGCCGCAATACGACTGCAAGGGCAAGTGGGTCGTTTGCAGCCCGGAGACCGTTGGCAGCTTTTCCGCCGTCGGCTACTTCTTCGGCCGGGAGATCTACCGCGAGTTGAAGATTCCGGTGGGCCTGATCAACACGTCGTGGGGCGGTTCATCCTGCGAGGCCTGGGTGCGGCGCGCCGTCCTCGCGGCGGATTCACGCTACGCAGCGCTGCTTGCCGAGTGGGACAAGAGGTGCGCCGAGTACGACCCGGAGAAGGCGAAGGCTGACTTCGAAGCGAATCGTGCGAAGTGGAATGTGGCTGCCGAGAAGGCCAAGGCCGAGGGCAGGCCGGCCCCTGCCGCGCCGCGAGCGCCGAGTGATCCCCGCGCGGGCCAGCACCGCCCGGCGAATCTGTATAACGGCATGATCCTGCCGATCCTGCCCTACGCGATCCGCGGGGCGGTCTGGTACCAAGGCGAGTCGAACGCCGGCCGGGCGTACGAGTACCGCGACCTGTTCCCGAGAATGATCACCAACTGGCGGAACGATTGGGGCCAGGGCGATTTTCCGTTCTATTTCGTCCAATTGGCCAACTTCATGGCGGTCCGGCCGGAGCCGGATGAAAGTTCCTGGGCCGAGTTGCGCGAGGCGCAGACGATGACGCTCGCCCTGAAGAACACGGGCCAGGCCGTGATCATCGACATCGGAGAGGCTGACGACATCCACCCAAGAAATAAGCAAGACGTGGGGCGCCGCCTGGCCCTTTGGGCGCTGGCGAAGGACTACGGGCGCGAGGTGGTCTACTCGGGCCCGATGTACAAGAGCATGAAGAAGGAGGGTGGCAAGATCACGATCTCGTTCGATCGCGCCGACGGCCGCCTGGTCGTCCGCGGCGGCGAACCGCTCAAGGGCTTCGCCGTCGCCGGCGCGGATCGGAAGTTCGTCTGGGCCGAGGCCAAGATCGAGGGCGAAACCGTGGTGGTCAGCAGCCCCTCGGTGGCCGACCCGGTGGCGGTTCGTTACGCTTGGGCCGACAACCCGATCTGCAACCTGTATAACAAGGAGCAGTTGCCCGCCTGCCCGTTCCGGACGGACGATTGGCCGGGGGTCACGGCGCCAAGACAGCCGTGAACCACTGGCAGACCACTTGCCTCTTGCCTCGTTCCCAAGCTCCAGCTTGGGAACGCTCGCTTCAGACCGACATACTGCCTTGCCTCGTTCCCAAGCTGGAGCTTGGGAACCAGGGGAAGCCACCGTTGGGAAATCGGGAGGTTCCCAAGCTGGAGCTTGGGAACCAGGGAGAGCCGCGGCCAGGCCGACCGTTCAGCGGAGCAGGTAGACT
>JAMOAF010000872.1 GCA_023621895.1 Planctomycetota bacterium | reverse complement strand
TCGTGCTCCGCGCGGCCGAGAACCTGGCCCTGTTGAAGATTCCGCTCGTCGGCGTCGTAGCCAACCGGATCGGCGGGGCCGGCGGACACTACGCATATGGAGGCGACTACGCGGTCGGCTACGGCGCCGACCCCGATCAGCAGCCCGTGGACGAACTGGACGGCCCCCCGGAGCCCTCCGGACAAAGGGACCGATTGGCCCGAGCGGACCAACCGCAGCGCCGGGCGGCGTGATCGGCAGGCGGAACCGCCCGCAACGCCCCGCACGCCGCGGCGGCGGAGGCGATTCAAAATGACTGGTCGAGAAGATGGCCTTTGAAACGACGTTTTCAGAACTGAACTCGCGGCATCCGCCGGCCGCCGGGCCGGAACGCTGGACGCGGTTGCTGTTGGGCGCCGTCGACGCGTCGTTGGCCGGCTGCATCTTTGCCGTCCCGATGATGCTCGGCGGCCGGCACGCCCTGGGGCATTTCGTCCTCGCCCTGGCGGCGGCCGCCGCGGCGACCGCCTGGTGGTGCCGGCAATGTTTCCTCCAGCGGCCGTACTGGCGGCGGTCGGCGGCCCATCTGTTGCTGCTCGCGGCGATCGGACTGGTCGCCGTGCAGGTGACCCCGCTGCCGGATGGCTGGATCGCGCGGCTCGCGCCAAAGACCGCGGAGATGCTCCCCCTCTGGGGCAGCGACGGGTCGGAGTCGGGCCTCGGTCCCTGGAGGCTGATCTCACTCGCGCCCGGGCCGACCTGGGCCGGCCTCCTCCTGCTCCTCTGCTACGCGATCGTCTTCTGGGTCACGGTGCAGCGCATCCGCAACCTCGACGACGTCGAGAAACTGCTCCGCTTTACGGCGCTCTCCGCGCTTGCCATGGCGGCCTTCGGGATCGTCCAATACCTGGCCAGCAACGAGAAGTTCTTCTGGGTCTACGAGCATCCCTTCGCCGTCACCTCCGACGGAGCCAAGGGGGCGTTCACGAATCGAAACCACTTTGCCCATTTCCTGGCGATGGGGCTCGGACCGGTCGTCTGGTGGGTGCAAAATAGCCTGCGGCGCGGCCGGCGCGAGCACGCCGGATTCCGGACGGCGAGCACTCCGCCGCGAGTCGGCGATTTCGGCGCCGGCGCCCGGCTGATCGCCCTCGGCGTGCTGATCTTCGGCATTCTCCTGAGCCTCTCCCGCGGCGGGGCGATTGCCGGGGGACTGGCGGCGGCAGCGAGCATTGCCGTCTGTTACCGGGCGGGATCGCTGCGCGGCAGGTTCGCCCTCGGACTGGCCGCCGTTGCGCTGCTGCTGGCGGCGTCGCTTTCGATCGTCGGCCACGACCGGGTGACCGAGCGATTGGAGGGCCTGGCTTCCGGCTCCTGGGACGAGGTCGATCGGAGCGAGGGGCGGCGAACGATCTGGAAGACGACCCTGGCGGCAATCCCCGATTTCCGCTGGGCTGGTTCCGGGATCGGGAGTTTCCGCGAGGTCTACCCGATGTATCTCCAAGGACGCGGCAACGCCGAATATTACACCCATGCCGAGAACGGATACCTCCAGGTCGCCCTGGAAACCGGCCTGGCGGGCGCCCTCCTGATGGGCCTGGCAATCGCCGTCTGCGGCTACTGGTCCGTCGCCGCGCTGCGAGGGGCGACGTCGACGCGGATGTTCGTCGCCGCGGGCGCCGCGGCCAGCGTGCTGCTGGTGAGCGTTGTCCACAGCGCGGTCGATTTCGTCTGGTATGCGCCCGGCTGCCTGGTGATTGCCGTGATCATGGCGGCCTGCGTCTGCCGGCTGAGGCAATTCACGCGTGGCGCGGAGTGCCGGCAGCGAGACCGGTTCGTCCTGCCCCGAGCGGCCGCCTGGCTTTCGGCCGCGGCGGCGGCGGGGCTGGGCGTCTGGCTGGTCGCCTCGCAGTTCGGGCCGCTGGGGGCCGAATCGCACTGGCTCAGCTACGAGCGGCTGAGCCGCGCGGCATACTTGCAGTCGGCGATGAAACCGGCGGCCGACGAGGACCTTCTGCCGGAAGACCCGGCGGCGCTGGCGGCCGCCGAGGAGGAGGCCGAGGCGGCCCGCAAGGCCGCTGAAATGGAGGCGGAACAGCGGATGGCGGCCGAGCTGCTGGAGACCGTCCGCTGGAATCCACGGCACGCACGCGCCCACCTTGCCTTGGCGGCGAGCTACATGCGGCTGTTCCATTTCGCCCAGGAAACGGCCGTCAACCGCATGCCGCTCAGCCAGATTCGCGATGCGGCGATCGCGGCCGGCTACGGCTCGCGGGCCGAGTTGAACGAGTGGCTCGCCAAGTCGGTTGGGGAACACTACGTGTACCTGGACCGCGCGCTGGACCACACGAGGCAATCGCTGAACCTCTGCCCATTGCTGGGCGAGGGTTATCTCTACCTGGGCGAACTGTGTTTCCTGGAAGGGGCCCAGGGGGCGGCCAAATCGGCCTACGTGCAGCAGGCGCTGCGCGTCCGCCCCCACGACGGCACGGTCCTGTTTCACGCGGGGCGGGAGGCCTGGCTCGCCGGCCGGCCCGACGAGGGATTGACCTACTGGAAACGGTCGTTTGAGGCCGGGCCAATTTATCAGCGCCAGGTGATCGACTGGATGGCCGGTCGCACCGCCGAAGTCGCCTTGCGGCAGGAGATCGGTTTCTTTCTCGAGGAGTTCCAACCCAACCTCGATGCCTTGCAGTACATGTACCATCGCTACCGCCGGATTGCCACGCCCGAGCAACTCGCGCCGCTGTTGGCCGTCTACGCCCAGCGCGCCCAAGGGGAAGCCGGCAGCGAAGCCGAGCGCGGCGCCCGCGAGCAGGCGGCGGAACGGTGGTTGCAAGCCATGGCGGCGCTGGTGGACCTGGGGCAAACTCGAGAGGCGGTCGCCTGCGCCGTGCGCGCGGCCGAGTGCAATCCCAACAATTTCCGCGCCCGCTACAAGGCGGGCTGCCTGCTGGCGGATGCCGGGCAGCTCGGCGATTCGGAGGAGCACCTGGCGTGGTGCGTCCGCTGCAAGCCCGACCACCTGCCGGCCAGGCGCCGCCTGGCCGAGGTCAAGAAGAGGATTCTCGACCCCCAGGGCCTGAGCGCCCGCACACCAGCGATCCCGGTTATTCCCGGGGGAAACTACCACGAGGCGCGGCTCCACGTGCCGGGGCCGAGCACGCTGCCGGTGATCCCCGCGCCGGGCGCGGAGACCGGCCCGCCGATGACGGTTTACCGACGCTGAGAGGCTTCCGATCGGAGAGGGACTCGATTGAACGGACTTCGCATTCAAGCCGCGGTTGGCGCCGGGGAAGCTCCCTCGAAGTGGATCGTCCACTTCGGCAGGCAGATGCCGTGGCTTGCGCGGCGCGGGCTGGCAATTCTCGTCCTCTTGCCGATCTTCGTCGGCACGTTTTATGTAAGCCATTACCTGCGCTTCGAGGGGCAACTCGGGCCGCGCGAAATGTGGCGGTTCTGGTCGGCCGTCGAGGCGGCCGTCCTCATCAAGCTCGTCGTTTTCGCCTGGTTCGGACTGTTGCGCGGATGGGCGCGGTTCGTCACGTTCGACGACGTCATCACGCTCGTCGAAGCCGTCACCGTGAGCATCGTGCTGATGGTCCTGGTCGAACGGCTGTTCCTCGCCAACCGGCCCACGCCCCGGGCCGTCTTCCTGCTTGACTGGGGCACGACGATTGTCGCCGTCGCCGGGCTCCGCGGCCTGTTGCGGATCATCCAGGAACGGAGCCTGCCCCTGTTCCTTCTCGGGGACAAACAGCCGACGTTGATCGTCGGGGCCAACCCGTCGGGCGAGGCGCTGGTGCGCGCGATCCAGGGCAGTCTCCGCTCGGCTTACCACGTCGCCGGCGTGATCGACGTCGACCGGCAGCGGATCGGGACGCGGATCGGCGGCGTCCGCGTGATCGGCGGCTTGGAAGACGCCTGCCCGCTGGCCTTGCGCCACGGCGTGGCCGAAGTGCTGATCGTTGGCGACGCCCTTTCGGGCAAACAGGTCCGGCGGCTCGTCGAGGAGGCCCGGCGGCAGTCGATCGGCGTCAAAGTCCTCCCCAGCTACCAGCAACTGATCCGCGGGACCGTCGTCATCCGCCCCCGACCGGTGGCGATCGACGACCTCTTGCGGCGCGAGCCGGTCGAATTGCAGATGTCGGACCTCCGCCAGTGGCTCGAAGGGCGAACGCTCCTGGTCACCGGCAGCGCCGGCAGCATCGGCTCGGAAATCTGCCGGCAGTTGCTCGAATTCAAGCCGAAACGGCTGGTGCTCGTCGATCGCTCGGAGACCGGCCAGTTCTTCCTCGAGCGCCAGTTGCGCGAGATGATGCCGGAGGCGCAAGTCCAGGTCTGCATGGCCGACATCCTCGACAGCCGCCGCATCGCCGCGATTCTCCGCGGGCACCGCCCCGAGATCGTCTTTCACGCGGCCGCCTACAAGCACGTGCCCCTGATGGAATCGCACGCCGGTGAAGCCGTCAAGAACATCGTCAGCGCCACGCGGCGCCTGGCCGACCTGGCCCCGGACCACGGCGTGGAGTCGTTCGTGATGATCTCGACGGACAAGGCCGTCAACCCCACGAGCGTGATGGGCGCCTGCAAGCGCGCGGCCGAAATGTACGTGCAGTCGCTCGCCGGCACGTCGCCCTGCCGGTTCATGACCGTCCGCTTCGGAAACGTGCTCGACTCGGCCGGCAGCGTGGTCCCCGTCTTCCGCCAGCAGATCGCCGCGGGCGGGCCCGTGACCGTCACCGACCCGCGGATGGAGCGGTTCTTCATGACGATTCCCGAGGCCGCGCGGCTGGTGATCCAGGCGGGAGTGATCGGCAACGACGGCGAGATCCTGCTGCTCGACATGGGCGAGCCCGTGCGGATCATCGACCTGGCCGCCGACATGATCCGGCTGTCGGGCTTGCGCGTGGGCGACGACATCGAGATCGAAATCACCGGCCTGCGGCCGGGTGAGAAACTCTACGAGGAGCTGCACGCCGAGGGGGAGACCCACGTGCCCACGCGGCACCCCAAGATCGTCATCGCCGATTCCAAACGCCGCGATCCGCAGCAGGTCCGCCGCGCCGTGGAACATCTGGAAAGCCTCGCCGACGACTCTCAAGCGGTCATCCTCGACAGTCTCCGGCGGCTTGTCTCGGAGTATGTCCCGCCGCAACAGCGCGCCAGCCAGACGCGGGCGGCATAACGCAGCGCCGCCCTAGACGACGGGGCGCCTGTGAAGAGGGACTTCCGACCCCGTTTTTGCGACCCGTCCCGAAGGGACACCCCTAAGCCAGCCCAGGGCGGAGGACGGCGCACCCGACTGCACGCCTGGCGCCAGCGGTGTTCAAGAATTGAACATGTTCTTAAGCTCTTGCGGCGATTGATCTTCGGGCATTTCTCGGCTGGCCGCGGGGGGATGCCCTGTGCTCGGCTGGCGCCACGCGATGCCGGAGCGGACGATTTCCTTGAGGCAGGTCAGGCGACGCAACTATTTGGAAAGCAATAACTTCCGGTCGATTCCAAGCGGTTCCTTCAATTTGGCACGGCACGTGCTAGAAAAACGATACAGGCAAGTTGTCGCCGGGCAGATGGAGCCAGGACGATTTCACGCAACCCGCGCCGAGGTACTCGATCGACTAGGAGGTCCACCGGTGTCCGATATATCGCAGACGCCTTGCGAGGCCCGCTTGAGGGGTATGCTTAGCTGCGACGACCGCGACCCGGAGCGGGTCCTGAAGAACCTCCGCTACGTGGTGGCCTCGGTCAACGAGGAAGCCCTGGCGGTCTGGGCCGAGTTGTGGAACGAGTTGCGGCAGAGCGTCACCCCCGGCGGAATCGTGCTGCCGGAGATGGCCAAGGGCTTTGTTCCCCCCTGCGGCTGGCCCGAGTTTCTCGAGAAGTTCTGGCTGCTGAAGCATTATCTCGACTACGTGCACCGTTTCTGCGATGCCTCGACAGCCAGGTGAAAGTCCACACGACCGCGCGATCACACGGAGTACCCAAATCATGTCTCAGTCAGTCTCTGGGGTGGAAAACCGCCCCAGCCAACGTCACGCTTCGGTAGTCGCCAGCTTCATGGATCAGGTGATTGCCAGGAATCCCGGAGAGCCGGAATTCCACCAGGCCGTCCGGGAGGTCGTCGAGTCGATCATGCCGGTCGTCGAGGCCACGCCGGCCTACCGCGAAGCGAGGATCCTCGAGCGGATCGTCGAGCCGGAACGGGTGATCATGTTCCGCGTGGCCTGGGTCGACGATCGCGGCGAGGTGCAGGTCAATCGCGGATTCCGCGTGGAGATGAACAGCGCCATCGGCCCGTACAAGGGCGGGTTGCGGTTCCACCCCACGGTCAACCTCGGCGTGCTCAAATTCCTCGCCTTCGAACAGACCTTCAAGAACAGCCTGACGACGCTCTCGATGGGCGGCGCCAAGGGAGGGTCCGACTTCAACCCGAAGGGGAAAAGCGACAACGAAGTCATGCGATTCTGCCAGGCGTTCATGAACGAGCTGTTCCGCCATATCGGGCCGGACACCGACGTGCCGGCGGGCGACATCGGCGTCGGCGGCCGCGAAATCGGCTACCTTTTCGGGCAGTACAAGAAGCTCGCCAACCGCTTCAACGGCGTGCTCACCGGCAAGGGCCTGAGCTTCGGCGGCTCGCTGATCCGCCCGGAAGCCACCGGCTACGGGGCCGCCTATTTCGCCGAAGAGATGCTCGCCACGCGGGGTGAAGGCATCAAGGGCAAGGTGGCCGTGGTCTCCGGCTCGGGCAATGTCGCCCAGTACACCGTGGAAAAGCTGGTACAGCTCGGCGCCAAGGTGGTCACGCTCTCGGATTCCACCGGGATGATCTACGATCCCGACGGCATCAACGAAGAGAAGCTGGCCTGGGTGATGGAGCTCAAAAACGTCCGCCGAGGCCGGATTCGCGACTACGTCGAACGATTCCGCGGCGCCGAGTACCGCGACAATCAACGGCCCTGGGCAGTGAAGTGCGACCTGGCGTTTCCCAGCGCTACACAGAACGAGATCGACCGGGAAGACGCCAAGACGCTCGTCGAGAACGGCTGCATCTGCGTCAGCGAGGGCGCCAATATGCCGTCGACCGACGAGGCGGTCGATGTCTTCCTGGATGCCAAGATCCTTTACGGTCCCGGCAAGGCGGCCAACGCCGGCGGCGTGACCGTGTCCGGACTCGAAATGTCGCAGAACAGCGGCTGCCTGCGGCGCTCCCGAGGCGAGGTCGACGGCCAGCTCAGGACGATCATGCGATCGATTCACGAAAGCTGCGTCCGCTACGGCAAGACCGGCTCGTTCGTCAATTACGTCCAAGGGGCCAACGTGGCGGGCTTCGTCAAAGTCGCCGACGCGATGTTGCAGCAGGGAATTGTCTGAAAGCGGAAAGCCGAAAGCGGAAAGCAATCAGAGACGGCCGGCTATGCCGGCAGCTTTGCTGAGAGCCGACGGTTGGCAACTTTCTACTACGGGGGGTGATTC
>JAMOAF010000106.1 GCA_023621895.1 Planctomycetota bacterium | reverse complement strand
TACCTGGATTGCGACGTCGAGGAACCGAACGGGCACCTGTTCCTCAAGCCCGAGATTGTTCGAGAAGAGCCGATCCACAAGTTGATCCCCGTGGTCGATCCGGCCCGCTGCACGCATTGCGGCCTGTGCAGCCAGGCCTGCCGCTTCGGGGCGATTGCCTGCGTCGGAGAGCAGACGTTGATTTTTTCAGAGCTCTGCCACTCCTGTGGAGGCTGCCTGCTGGTTTGCCCCGAAGAGGCGATCCGCGAGGTGGCCAAGCCGATCGGCAGGCTGCGGATCGGCACGGCCGGACCGCTGCAATTCGTGGAAGGCGTGTTCAACGTTGGCGAAGCGATGAGCCCGCCGGCGATCCATGCGGTCAAGAGCGCCGCGCCAGCCGCCGAGCTGACGATTCTCGATTGTCCGCCCGGCACGTCCTGCCCGGTGATCGAAGGGGTCCGCGGCTGCGACCTGCTGCTGCTTGTGACCGAGCCGACGCCTTTCGGACTGCACGATTTGAAGTTGGCCGTGGAAATGGCCCGGGCGTTGCGATTGAAGTTCGGCGTCGTGGTCAACCGAGCCGACTGCGGCGACCGCGAGGTGTGGAATTACTGCCGGCGGCAGCGGCTCGCGATCCTCGCCGAGATTCCCGACGATCGCGCCGTGGCGGAGGCCTATTCGCGCGGCGAGTTGGCCGCGGAGGCGGTCCCGCATGTTGCCGAACGGATTGGCGGGCTGCTGGAGGCGATTCGGCCGGGAGCGCACGTATGAAGGAACTCGTGGTCATCAGCGGCAAAGGCGGCACCGGCAAGACGTCGATTTTGGCGTCGTTCGCCTCCCTGGCAAAGAAGGCCGTGATCGCCGACTGCGACGTGGACGCAGCCGATTTGCACCTGGTCCTCGAGCCACGAGTCGTCAAGCGCGAGAGTTTCACCGCCGGCAGCAAGGCGCGGATCAAGCCGGGCCATTGCACGGCGTGCGGCAAGTGCGAGGAGCTGTGCCGGTTCGACGCGATCTACTTCGACGGGCCGGGCAACGGCAGGGTGCCAAAGACCTTCCGGGTGGACACGATCGCCTGCGAGGGCTGCGGCGTCTGCTTCGATTTCTGCGCGGAGAACGCGATCGAGTTCGAGCCGGCCGTCTGCGGCGAGTGGTTTGTGTCCGAGACGCGTTGCGGACCGATGGTCCATGCTCAGTTGGGCGTGGCGGCGGAGAACTCCGGCAAGCTGGTCACGCAACTCCGCCGCGCGGCCGGGCAGGTGGCTGCCCGGCAGAAGCGCGAGCTGGTGCTCTGCGACGGCTCGCCCGGGATCGGCTGCCCGGTAATCGCCTCGCTCACCGGCGCCAGCCTGGCGCTGTTCGTGGTCGAGCCAACCGCCTCGGGCGAGCACGACTTCCTCCGCGTGGCCCAACTCACGATCCAGTTGGGGGTTCCCGGCGTTTTGGCGGTCAACAAGGCGGACTTGAACGAAGAGGTGGCGCGAGACATCGAGGAGCTGGCGCGGCAAAGGGGAATCGACCCGGTTGGTCGGATTCCCTACGACCCGGCGGTGACCCAGGCGCAGATCGCCCGCAAGACGGTGGTCGAGGCGTCGGACGGGCCGGCGGCCCGAGCGATCCGCGGCCTCTGGACCGAGACGCAAAAATATCTCGACCGCAGCGCGCCGGCGGGCGCCGGCGGCCTCGTGCAATTGGCCGGCCAGCAGAAAACGCAGCAAGAGCAGACGTGATGAGCATCAAACATGCAGTCTCCGTTGAAGCGTTGGAACGCTTCAATAACCCGCGCCACTTCGGCCCGCTCGATGAGTGGGACGGTCATGCGCGGATCACCGGGCCCTGCGGCGACACAATGGAATTCTGGCTCAAAATCGAGGATGGCCGGATCGCTCGGGCTGGCTTTATCACCGACGGATGCGGGCCGTCGCGCGCGGCCGGCAGCATGGCCACGGAACTGGCTACTGGCAAACTGGTCAAGGCCGCTCTGCGGATTGAGCAGAAGGACATCTTGCACGGTCTGGGCGGTTTGCCCAAGGACGCGGAGCATTGCGCACTTTTGGCGGCGAACACGCTGAAGGCGGCGATTCGCGACTGCCAGCAGCGCAGACAGACCGCACGGCAATGCGGCGATTGTGCCACGGCCGAATGCCCCTCGAAACAGCGCCAAGCCGATGAGTCGGAACAGGAATTCCGCGATCGCCAGGCGCTCGCCCGGCGGATGTGCCAGATCGGCTATAAATTTCTGGTCATGTCCGGCAAGGGAGGCGTTGGCAAGAGTACCGTGTCGGCGAACCTGGCGATCGCCTTGTCCCTGGCCGGAAAACGCGTCGGCCTGCTCGACGTTGATATTCATGGACCAAGCATTCCCAAGTTGCTCGGCCTCGACGATAGCCAAGTCGTGACGCACGAGCATGAGCTGGTGCCGCTGGAGATTGGCGAGAACCTCAAAGTCATGTCGATCGCCTTCTTTTTGCCCAGCCGCCGCGACGCGGTCATCTGGCGCGGGCCGATGAAATACGGCGCGATTCGACAGTTTCTCAAGGACGTGGCTTGGGGACCGCTCGACTACCTGGTGATCGATGCCCCGCCGGGCACCGGCGATGAACCGCTGTCGGTGGCGCAAATGGTCGGCCAACCAGCCGGCGCGATCCTTGTGACCACGCCGCAAGACCTGGCGGTCGCCGACGTCCGCCGATCCGTTTCGTTCTGCGAAAAGGTTTCGCTGCCTGTCGTCGGCATCGTCGAAAACATGAGCGGGCTGGTCTGTCCCCACTGCGGCGGAAAGATCAACCTATTCAAGACCGGCGGCGGCGAGGCGCTGGCCCGCGAGATGAACATTCCGCTTTTGGGACAGATTCCCATCGACCCGGAGATCGTCAACTGCGGCGATGGCGGCATTCCGTACATCCACCGCTTTGCCGGCAGCCCCGCCGCCCAGGCGTTCACCGCGGTGGTCGAACGGATACTCTCCATATCGCAAGCGGCTTCAACAAGCTCCCACTCATTTTCACCGACAGGAGACAGCACGTGAAAATCGCCATCCCACTCGCCAATGGCCGGCTGGCCATGCACTTCGGCCACTGTGAAAATTTCGCCCTGGTCGACGTGGACGAGACAACCAGACAGCATCGCGGCACGGCGATTCTGGAGTCGCCGCCTCACGAACCCGGCTTGCTCCCGCGCTGGCTGCACGAGCAGGGGGCCGAAGTGATTCTCGCCGGCGGGATGGGGCAGCGGGCGCAACAGCTCTTCGCCGAAAAAGGGATCCGCGTGGTCTACGGCGTGCCGTCAGACACTCCCGAGAGCGTTGTGAAAGCCTTTCTTGATGGCGCCATCACATCGGGCGAAAACCTTTGCGATCACTGAGCCTCCGCATGAATCACGCCGATCAGAGGTCATCCCTGCCTCTGCTCCGCCAGCAGAGCCACCCGGAATGTTTCGCGTGTGGCCCCGCCAACGCGTGCGGGCTGGGGCTTCAGTTCCACGTGGCGGAGGATGGGGCCGTGGAAGCCCCGTTTGCCTGCCAGTCGGTCTTTGCCGGCTACCCGGGGATGCTTCACGGTGGGATCATCTGCACGCTGCTCGACGGGGCCATGACCAACTGCCTGTTCGCCCACGGGCTGGCGGCGGTCACCGTGGACTTGAGCGTTCGTTTCCACCATCCGGTGACGGTGAGTCTTCCTGCCGTGGTACGGGCCTGGCTTAAAACGGAAGGCTCACCGGTTCACCGGCTGGCGGCGGAAGTCGTCCAACAAGGGCGGGTGGCGGCCACGGCCGCGGCTCGGTTCGTCGACAAGCAAGCCATGTCCTGGTTTGGAGAAACCGTCTTATGACCGAGAAGGTGCGGATCACCGTGCTCGTGGAGAATACGGCGGAGAGCCCCGGGCTCTTGGCCGAGCACGGCCTGGCTTACTGGATTGAGGCCGGCTCGCAACGCGTTCTGTTCGATACCGGCCAAGGGGGCGCGCTGGCCCATAACGCGTACCGCCTGGGGATTTCTTTAAGCCGTGCCGACGCGATTGTCCTGAGCCACGGGCATTACGATCACGCGGGCGGATTGGCCGACGTCCTTTGCGGAAACCACCCGGCGGCCATCTACGCCCATCCCGCTGCGCTCGAGCCCAAGTTCGCACGGAATAAGGACGGCAGCTCCCGCGAGATTGGCATTCCCTATGCTTCGGCGCAGGCGCTGGAGCGTCACCGCGACCGGTTGGTCCTCGCCGAGACGCCAACCCGCGCATCGGACGGCCTGATCGTGACCGGCGCCGTGCCGCGCGTGACGGAGTTCGAAGACACGGGCGGTCCATTTTTCCTCGACGCCCAGTGCCGGACAGCCGATCCTTTGAGCGACGACCAGGCGATTTTTTTCGAATCGACGCGGGGGCTCGTGGTCCTCTTGGGCTGCGCCCACTCTGGCGTCATCAACACCCTCCGCTACGTGCGCCAATTGACCGCCGGGCGGCCGATCCACGCCGTGCTCGGCGGCATGCACCTGCTCAACGCGTCGGCGGAGCGCCTGGATCGGACGATCGGCGAGTTGCGCGGGATGAGGATTGACCGCTTGGGCCCCGCGCACTGCACGGGCCGCGCGGCCACCGCCGCGTTGTGGAGCGCGCTGCCGGGCCGGTGCATTCCATGCCATGTGGGAACCCAACTCGAGTTTGACCTCTTTACACTTTCTGCAACTGGAGTCTCATGATGCGAAAGAGTCTCGTCGTGTTCGGCCTTCTGGCAATCTTGTCGCTCTTCGGAGGCAATGCGGCCCAAGCGTGCGGCGGCTGGTGGGCTCCGGCCCCCTGCTGCTTTGTTGCCAGTCCTTGCTGCTATTACGTGCCGGCCTGTTGTGAAATCTACTGCTGTGGGCCCTGCTGTGATTGGTCGTGCTGCTGCTATGGTTGCACCGAATACCGCTGCTACGGGGTTGTGCCCAGCCAGGTCGTTTCCGGTTGTTCCTCGTGCGCCCCTGCCGCTGCTTCACCAAGCGGAGGCCGCCTGATGCCAATTCCAGACAAAAACGCCGCGTCGCCGAACCAGTGAAAACCTTTTTAGACTGTATTCCCTGCTTGATTCGCCAGTCCCTCGCGGCGGTCCGCCTTGCGACACCCGACGAGCGGGTGCACGAACAGATTCTTCGTGAAGCGCTTCGTGCGGCCAGCCGGATGGACCTGAGCTGGCCGCCGCCCGCGATGGCGCAGATCGTTCATCGGCGGATTCAAGAAATCTGCCGCAACGGGGATCCATACCGCGCAAGCAAGGACCACTTCAACCAGTTGGCCTTGGGCCTTCTGCCGGCTTTCCGCCAGCACCTACGGGAGGCGCCGGACCCCTGGAACGTGGCCGTCCGGCTGGCAGCCGCCGGGAACGTGATGGACCTGGGCGTCAAGAGCGGCCTGGACGAGGGCGAAATCCGAATCGCGCTGGAGCACTGCTTGACGGAACCTTTCGAAGGCAGCACCGCGGAGTTTGCAGAAGCCGTCGCCGCGGCAGAACGCATTCTCTACTTGACGGACAACGCCGGCGAGATCGTCTTCGACCGGCTACTGATTGAGCAAATGCCGCGCGAGAAGGTGACAGTCGCCGTGCGGGGATCGCCGGTCATTAACGACGCGACTCGGCTCGACGCGGAGACGGCGGGGCTCACGGAACTGGTCCCCGTGATCGACAACGGTTCAGACGCGCCGGGGACAATCCTGGCCGACTGTAGCGAGCCGTTCCAGCGGCATTTCACCGAGGCCGATCTGGTTGTCGCCAAGGGGCAGGGCAATTACGAGACCTTGTGGGAATCTTCCAAGCGGATTTACTTCCTGCTGCGCGTCAAATGTCCGGTCATCGCGCGGGACATTGGCTGCCCCGTCGGCCGGATGGTCCTGCGGCGGTCGGACAGCGGGCCGGCAGCGGACTTGGAGGGGATGGGCTGATGGCAGATTCTTCGTCATCGAGTGCTCAGGGCAAGACAAACAACGCCGAACCGTTGGACGTTGCCTCGCCGGCCGGCGGAAGCCAGAACGGTTCGGCCGCCTCCACGCGAGGCGCCGGCGGCATCGTCGGGCTCGTCGCGGCGGAACTCAAGGCGCATGCCCCGTTCACGATGCTCGGCACCGCAACGGGCGTAGCCATCATGGCGGCGTTTGCCGTTATGGATGTTCCGCGATCAATCTCCGCGGCCCTGTTTTGGAGCCTGCACCCCCTGCACGTGCTGCTCAGCGCCCTGGTGACCACCGCCATGTTCACGCTCCACAGCCGGCGAACCTTGCTGGGAACCGTCGTCGTCGGGTGTCTCGGTTCCTTGGGCATTGCGACGTTGAGTGACTGCCTGATTCCCTACGCGGGCGAGAGCCTGCTTGGTCTGCCCCATCGCGCAGTCCATCTGGGCTTCATCGAGAAGTGGTGGCTGGTCAATCCGATGGCGGCCGCAGGAATTCTCCTTGGTTATCTGTGGCCCCGCACTCGGGTGGCGCATGCGGGGCACGTTTTGTTGAGCACGTGGGCCTCTCTGTTTCACATGACGATGGCGATGGGGGGCGAATCTAACATTTTCGGTTATGCGGCCTCGGCCCTGTTCTTGTTCCTCGCCGTGTGGATTCCGTGCTGCACGAGCGATATCGTCTTCCCCTTGCTGTTTGTCAAGAAGTAGTTCCATGCCCAACGCCGATTCCCCTGAAGCCGCTCGGTCGGCCTCGCCCGCCGGCCCACCCTCCGCGAGCCGCCACGGCAATTTGGTCTTGGCATCGGCGATTTTGGCAACGGTAGCTGCACTTATTGCGGCCGCGTATGGCGTCGCGAAGGACATCTTCGTTCTGCGCGCTCTGGCATGGAATACTGTTTTGGCGGCCCAGGCCGCCTGGCTTTGCGTGAACGTGCATCGACTTTACGGAAAGGCCGCTGCGGCTGAGCAGAACCGCGAGATCGATACGCCGGCCGATACGGTGAAGAGCCGATTCCTGCGTTGGGAGGGCGGGGGCGGCGAAGCCGGGGAGGCGGAGGTCGCGATTGGGTCGTGGGATATCGAACACGCACAGAAGCTTCATTTCATGTTTCTGGCGGTGGTTCCGACCTGCGCGATCTTACTGCTAGCAACTCGCGCGCTATGGATTTCGCGGACACAAGCGGCGGTCGCCCTTTCCGCGGGGACGGCCATTGCCCTGGCGCTTGTATGCCTGGCAGGTTCTTGTCTGTGGTTGATACTTGCCCGCACCTACAACGGCATTTCCAAGGACGAGTTGCCAGAGACCGGGCACTTGGCCTTGGCTTTCCGCGAGCTGCAATGGGTGAGCATTCTCACCGCGGGCGGGCTTCTATCGAGTTGCATCTGGCCGGTACTCATGATCTGGGCTGGGCGAGCCGTGTTGGGTTGGGTGCTGATCGTCGGCAGCGAACAACTGATCCGGCTGCTCGCCGCTCGGCTGCGCAGTCCTTCCGAGGCGCTGGGACCCGCACCGCCGGTGCGAATCTTCCTCCGCGAAGCCGTCTTCCTTCACGGCAGTCCAATCCACAGCCTTTT
>JAMOAF010001132.1 GCA_023621895.1 Planctomycetota bacterium | reverse complement strand
AGTAGTGCCAGCGGTCGATCGTCGTGGTAAGGACCTTGCCCTGCTCGGCAAACAGCGTGTAGGGGATGTTGAGGAAATCGTGGATGCTGTAGACGAGCAGGGTGGGCAGGCCGGTCTGCGCAAGTCCGTAGTGGCGCGGCGCGCCGAACACGATCACGCCGTCGTAGTCCTGCGCTTTCAGATCGCGCATTTCGTTGAGAGCCGACTCGAGTCCCCCGGCCTTTTTCAGATCGCGGGCGACGAATTCGACCCCGGGGCAATTCGCCCGCAGCCCGGTCAGAAGGTCCGCGTCCGAGGTGGGCACAACCGACGTGTCGTCCGGCGAAGGATTCGTCTCGCCGAAGACGATGAGAATCTTTGAACCCGACGCTCGGACTTTGGAGGTCTCAGGAGCGGCGAGGACTCGGCTGGCGGCGACCGACGCGCCGACCGCGCCCGCCGACACCTTGAGAAAACCGCGACGCGATAGCTCGGACATGTTGCTGGCTCCTTACAAAGGGAGTTCGACCTTGCTCCTCTTGACGGGCAAACCCTCCATGGACAGTCCTCCGCGTGCCCCCCCGGCGATCGCCCAATCGCGATGCCGGCTGGCGGCGCCGGCCATCTTACTACGGGGGGCACTTCGCGGGCAACTTGCCGCCGCGACAGCGTGGGTCAAGGGAGACAGTCCCCGTGCGGTTCAGCGGGGTAGGAGGATCGCCTCAGAACGTGTGCCCCCCTGCCAGAGGCGGCGATGCGAGGCGTAGGGCAAGCGGCATCGCCGTGCCGAACCTGGCCGTCTTGCCAGTCCGCTCACGGTCCCCTAGCATGACGTCGGAGTCGATTCGCATTTGCGCCCGGCGCGCCGCGGAAACAGCGGCCTCATCGACCGACCGGCGGCACTCGGCGATGCCAAGCGCCGATCACGGAGGGAGCGGCCTAGACCATCTGCCAGCGAGGGAGACGCCGATGGAACAAGCCATTCAGTTCACGCTCAACAACAAGCCCGTCCGCATCGCGGCGGACGGCGAGCGCAAGCTCCTCTGGGTCTTGCGCTACGACCTTGGGCTGACCGGCCCCAAGTGCGGATGCGGCCAGGGTTATTGCGGCGCGTGCACGGTCCTCGTGGCCGGCGAGGCCGTGCGGTCCTGCCTGATGTCGTTGAAGGACGTCGCGGGCCGGGAGGTAGTCACGATCGAAGGGCTGGCCCGCAACGGCAGGCTGCACCCGGTGCAGGAGGCGTTCATGGAGCACGACGCCATGCAGTGCGGCTACTGCACGCCGGGCATGATCCTCGAGGCGGTCGCGCTATTGCGCAAAAACCCCAAGCCGAGCCGCGAGGAAATCCTTAAGTCGATGGACGACAACCTGTGCCGCTGCGGGGCCCACACGAGAATTGTCGCAGCCATCGAGTCGGTAGCCCGCAGCTTGAGCGGAGGGCCAACGCGATGAAAGACGAGTATCTGGAACTCGATTTCCGTGATTTGCCGGACCGGAAAACGGGACAGACCGAAGGGGACAGCCCCCTTGAGCAATCGCTGGAGGGTTTTTCCGCCGATCGCCGCGAGTTTCTCAAGGTCGTGGGCGGAGGGATCCTGGTGCTGGTCTCTCTGGGTGAGGGCGAACTGCTTGCCCAGGGCAGGCGCGGCGGCGGCTTTGGGCGGCAGCTTCCCTCGGACTGGAACGCCTTTCTTAGGATCGGAGAGGACGGGCGCGTCTCCTGCTTCACCGGCAAGATCGAGATGGGCCAGGGCGTCGCCACGTCGCTGGCGCAGATGCTTGCCGACGAACTGAACGTGCCGCTCGAGAACGTGGACATGGTAATGGGCGACACCGACCTCTGCCCCTGGGACATGGGGACCTTCGGGTCGATGAGCACGCGATTCTTCGGACCGCCGCTCCGCGCGGCGGCGGCGGAGGCTCGGGCGGTGCTCCTCCAACTGGCCGCGGAGCATCTGCAAACCCCGGCCGCGGAACTGAAGGCTGAGAACGGCGCAATCTCGGTCAAGGAGCATCCTGAGAAAAAGGTCTCCTATGCCGAACTGACCAAGGGCAAGCGGATCGAGCGGCGATTGAAGGAGAAGGCCGTCCTGGAGGAAGTCTCCGAGTTCACGATCGTGGGAAAGCCCGTCTTGAGACGCGACGCCCTGGAGAAGGTGACGGGCAAGGCACAATACGCGGCCGATGTCCGCCTGCCCGGCATGCTGTGCGCGGCGATCCTCAGGCCGCCCGCCCACGGCGCCACGCTCAAGAGCGTCGACACCTCCGAGGCCGAGCGGCTGCCGGGCGTGCGGATCGTGAAGGAGGGCGACCTGGTGGCCGTGCTTCACAAGCATCCAGACAATGCCGCAGAGGCCCTGGGCAAGGTGAAAGCCGAGTTCGATCGGCCGCAATCCGACGTGGACGACAAGACGATCTTCGATCATCTGCTGAAGGTCGCGCCCGAGGGCAAGACGGTTGCCAGCGGCGGCGATCTGAAGCGCGGCGCGGAACTGGCGACGGGCGTGGTCGAGGCGACCTACTTGAACAGCTACGTGTCGCACGCCCCGATCGAGCCCCACGCGGCGCTGGCGAAGATCGAGGGCGAGAAGGCGACCGTCTGGGCCTCGACGCAGAACCCGTTCGGGGCGCGGGACGAGATCGCCCGGCGACTGGAGATTTCTTCCACCAACGTCCGCGTGATCACACCCTTTGTGGGCGGGGGCTTCGGCGGTAAGACGAACAATCAGCAGGCGGTGGAGGCGGCCGTCCTGGCCAAGGCAGCCGGCAAGCCCGTCCAGGTTGTCTGGACTCGGGCGGAAGAGTTCTTCTATGACACCTTCCGCCCGGCCGCCGTGGTGAAGATCCGATCGGGCGTGGATGGAGCTGGCCGGATCGTGCTTTGGGATTACCATGTTTACTTCGCCGGCGAGCGAGGGTGCCAGCAGTTCTACGACGTGCCCAACCACGCCACGGTGTCGCACGGAAGCGGGTGGACGGCCGGAGCCGGCACGCACCCCTTCCGGACCGGCCCCTGGCGGGCCCCGAGCAACAACACGAACAGCTTCGCCAGGGAATCGCAGATCGACCTCTTGGCCGCCAAGGCGGGGGCCGATCCCGTGGAGTTCCGCCTGAAAAACTTGACCGACGAGCGGATGATCCGCGTCCTGAAAACGGCGGCGGAGAAATTTGGATGGACGCCCAAGAAGGCTCCGAGCGGTCGCGGCCTCGGCGTTGCCTGCGGCACCGACTCGGGGACCTGTGTGGCGTGGATTGCCGAGGTCGAGGTGGACAAGACCTCCGGCGTGGTCGAGGTCAAGCGCGTGGTTTGCGCCCAGGAGATGGGCCTGGTGATCAACCCGGAAGGGGCGCGGATCCAGATGGAAGGCTGCATCACGATGGGATTGGGCTACGCCCTGGCCGAAGAGGTCCACTTCAAGGGGGGCGAGGTTCGCGACCTCCATTTCGGGAGTTACCAGATCCCGCGGTTCTCCTGGCTTCCCAAGATCGAGACGGTGCTGGTCGACGCCAAGGACTCGCCTCCCCAGGGAGGCGGCGAGCCGGCGATCATTGGCATGGGCGCGGTAGTGGCCAACGCGGTCTTCGATGCCGCCGGCGCCCGGCTGCTACAGCTGCCGATGACCCCGGAGCGAATCAAGGAGGCGATGGGGAAGCGGGGATAGCCCCGCGCGGCCCGAGGAGAACAATCCCATTTTCGCGGCGAGCAGGCCTCTTAGATCATCCAAGAGGGCTTCTCGCCACGAAAATCGGGACAGTCCCCCCGAATGATGACCAACCGATCCGTTTTTTTCAAAGGAGCACCGATCATGCCTCGGCTGATCCTCTTTCTGCTGTTGGCCTTGCCGGCGGTTTCGGCGGCTCAGCCCGCTGAGCCGGTCAACCTGGTCGCCAACGGCGATTTCTCTCAGGCGACCGGCGGCAAGCCCGAGAATTGGGCCACGTCGGGTTCCGCGGTCAACGTGACCCAGACTCTGACTGGCGAGAAGGATGCCGATGGCAAACCGTTTGCCCGGCTGGTCTGCACGCGTTGCGAACGTGCGGGCGGCGACAGCCACGCCATGCTGGCCCAGAACGGCCAGGTGAACCTGGTCAAGGACCGCTTGTACGAGTTCTCCTGCCGGATGCGGGCCACGGGGCTGGCGAGCCGGACGATCAGCGTTGCGATCCAGGAGACCAAGGGCTGGCTCAACACGGGGCTTTCGACCCAGCTCACGGTGGGCCCGGCGTGGCAACGGTATCATGCCGCATTTCGCGCCGCGCGCGATGTAGGCCCCACGGGGCGGCTGCAAATCTGGTTCGCCGAGCCGGGCACGATGGACGTGGCCGACGTGCGGATCGTCGAACTGGCGGCACAGGCGATCGAGTTCACCGACGTGGTCGCACCGGCCGGCGGCAAGAACCTGGTGCCCAACGGGTCGTTCGAGTTGGGCGGCGCCGGATGGTCGTCGATGGGAACGGGCGCCGGCTGGGGCGACCTGGATCGCTTGTGCGGAACGGTCGAAACGGGCGGCACGCAGGGCAAATCGTTCCTGCGGATTTCGCTTGGCGGCGACCGCACGCCGGTGCTGTATTTCGATTACTTCGATCCGGTGGTCAAACGGGAGCTCCGCCCGCTGGCAGCCAGTCTGGGCTGGATCAAGGTCGAAAAGGGGGCTGCGTACACCCTCTCCTGCGACATGCGGGCGAGCGTGGCGGGGGTCCGAGCCGTGCTCGGCGCCCGAGCCAAAAGCCCGTCGGCCGGCGGCTCCAGCGACTACGGCCAGCCCGAGGAACTCGGCGCCGAGTGGCGCCGATACTCGCTCATTTTCCGCCCCCGGCACGAGTGGTTGTTCGTCTATGCCGGGCCCGATCTGGCGGAGGAGCAGCGGGTGGACGTCGACGTGGATGCGATCCAATTGGAGAAGGGCGAACAGGCTACGACCTTCCGGCCGCGAACCGAGTTGGAGTTTGCCGTCGAGCCCGGCCGGCCGGCCGGCATTTTCGTCGAGGGCGAGCCCAACGCGTTGACGCTGCGGTTGTGCAACCACGCGCTAGCGCCTGCGAAGGCGGCCGTTGAGTTCGAGGCGACGGACTATAAAGATGAGCCCGCCGCGCTGCCGCCCGTATTGGTGGACGTGGCCCCGCGGGCGTCGATCAAGCGCGACGTGCCGCTGCCGAGTGACTGGAAAGGCTACTACCGCATCCGTGCCGCGGCGAAGGCCGGGGGGAAGGTCGAGACCGGGGAGCTTCGGATGGCGATCGTGCCTCCGCGGGCGGCGGGGGATTCCGTCTGCGGCATCAACCACGCCTTCGTGTCGGCCGGCCAGATCCGCCTGGCCGGCAAGGCGGGTGTCGCATGGTACCGCGACTGGTCCCTCAAATGGCAGCACATGGAGCCGTCCAAGGGCGAGTTTCGCTGGGAACGGGGCGACGCGCAAATCGATCGCGTGCTTCGCGAGGGGGTCAAGGTGTTGCCCCTTTTGCCGCCGTTCCCGTCGGCCGGCTGGAACAGCGACGCCCCGGCCGGCCTGGAAGCGGGCAGAGGCTATCCAGCCAATCGGCTTCGCGCGTCCTTTGCCCCAAAAGATCCGGCGGAGCTGGCAGAGTATGTCGGGAAGGCCGTAAGCCGATACAAGGACCGCATTCATCTCTGGGAGTTCCTCAACGAGCCGGTGTACACGTCGTATGCCTTGCCGTCCGACCGGGAGGGGAAGCTCGGCGGCAAGCGCTACACGCCCGCCGATTACGTCGCGCTGCTGGAAGTGGCGGCCAAGGGGATGCGCGAGGCCGACCCGGCGTGCAAGGTGATGGGCGGCATCGCCGGTCCGCCGAGAACCCTGACCCGCGAAGTGATCGAAGCCGGCTGCTTGAAACACGTCGACATCTTCAACCTGCACGTCTACCCGGGCAAGCGGATGCCGGAGAGCTACGCCGGGGAGATGAAGGACCTCGCGGCGATGATGGACGCCCACGGCGGACGCAAGCCGATCTGGATGACGGAGTTTTCCTACTACGGCGCCGACAAGCTGCCGCGACGGCCCTTTTTCCCTCGCGCGGACAACTGGGCCGAAGAGCGGCTGTTGGACAGCGAGCGCCAATGCGCGGACTACACCGTGCGGTTCTTCCTGGTGATGCTCTCGCACGGGGTGGAGAAGGTGTTCATTCACTCCGGCGCGAGCGGCCGGGTGAACGACCCGAATTACGAATGCGCGTTGTTTGACTACGGCAGCGTCCCGCGCAAACTGTTCGCGGCGCTGGCGGTGATGACGGACCTGCTCGGCGAGCGGCCGGTGTTTGCCGGAGAATCGCAATTGGGCGATCTCGGTCATGCCGCGGCGTTTGAAACCGGCAAGCAGTCGCTGGTTGCACTCTGGAGCGAGGGCGACGAGCCTGGCCTGCGCGTCGCCGTGCCGGCCGGCGAGGGCCTCGGGGTTGTGGACGTTGTCGGCCGGAAGATGGCGGGTGAATCTCTGGGCCTGTCCACCTCGCCGGCCTATCTCGTCGGGCCGCCGGGCAAGGCGAAGGAGTTGCTCAAGTCGCTCAAGACGATCGGGGGAAAATAAAGGGGACAGGCGCATATATTGAGAAAGCTGGGATATTTCGGTAGGATTGCCGCCATGCCTCTACCCGCAAGAGTCGCGCCCGGGGGGGGGGATGGCGTTCCAGGTTCTTAACCGTGGCGTGGGATGGATGCAGGTCTTTCGCGCGGAGAAGGACGATTGGTGCCTTCCGCCGCGTGGTGGAAGAGGCCCTGCGTGTCGCGCCGATCCGCATTTGTGCCTCCTGCTGGATGCCGAACGACTGGCATTTCGTCTTGTGGCCGGAACACGACGGCGGTCTTCCCCGGTTCGTGCAACGCATGGCCACCATGCACACCCAGCGGTGCCAACGCGCCAAGCTTCGCGTCGCTTGCGGACACTTGTATCAGGGCCGCTTCAAGCGGAGCAACTGGGGCTGCAATCAGCCCTGCGTCGTCGCGGCCGCCCGCAAAGGGAACCGCCGTGACATGCCAATACACGCATCTTACCCAATATATGCGCCTGTCCCCTTTAGCCCGCTGGTGCCGCCATGCTTCGCGATTTGCCGCTTGCCGTCATGGCTGGGCCGATGCCCAGACTGCCCGCCGAACTGGCTGCCGAGGGACTCCGCCGCGCCAAGGCGATCGACTGTTTCGACTTCGTCCCGAGCAACTACTCGGTGGTCTACGCCGTGTTGTCGGCCCTGCCCCGCGGGCGGTTGTGCGAATGGGGCAGCGGCATCGGGGTGGTCACGGGGATTGCCCAGACGCTCGGCTTCGACGCCTGCGGCATCGAAATCCACCCGCCGTTGGCCGCCGCCTCGCGCAAGCTGCTGGCTGATTTCGGGCTGGCGCCGACAGTCACGACAGGTGACTATCTCCAGCTCGACTGCCCGGCCGAGATTTACTTCACTTACTGCTGGCCCGGGCAGATGCCCCGCGTCGAAGAGCGGTTTGCCGTCATTGCGCCGGATCACGCCCGGCTGCTGATCTGCCATGGCGCGGAGGATATCCGCTGCCGGGTGAA
>JAMOAF010000859.1 GCA_023621895.1 Planctomycetota bacterium | reverse complement strand
TCACGCATCGGAGTGCCTTTCGTTCCGTCGGTGGTGTCCGGTGGTTGGTGGTTGGCCGGCGTCGTGCCGGGGTAAATTATTTCGCGATGCCCAGGTCTGCGATGGCACGCAATGCGAGCGCACCATACCGGAAGTCAATGCGGCTTATCGGCTCATCGTGGTAGCCCTTGTTCCGCCAGTTCGGGCCATAAGAGCCAGCCACGCGCACGATGCGACCAGGCAGCAGACCGATAAGTAATTCTGAGTGGCTGTTCCATCCGATGGCCACCGGGTGGCGTTTGAGCAGGCACGAGCCAACCTCGGCGATGTTCTCACAGTCCATCCATTCGAGGGTGCGATACTTGAGCGCGTCGGCATACGCATCAGCCGACGGCTTCGTGTTGGGGCCTTTGCTTCGTGGCCAGATCGCTTCACTCGCCGCGCCATATTTGTTCAGCCTCTTGATGTTCTCGTCGATGTTGGTCCCGACGCGAGCGCCACCGCGCCAGCCAACCGCGATGCCGTAGCCAAACCATGCGTTGAGTGTCGGCATGTCGTAGCCGGCGAATCGCCCAACCACCTCGATAGCCTTGGTGGTCGATTCAAACGCACATGAACCGTAGGGGTTTTGGTTGTAGATTTCCCCGACGCAGTCGCTCATGTCGATCATGCCGCCGGGGAGCTTTGCGAGTTCCGCATCCCAATCCTCCATTGGGATGATGTCGATCTTCTCCCTCGCGATCGAGCACACCTCGCCGAATTTGCTCGTTCGCGGAAGGCAGCCGGTGGCTGCGCCGTCAGGGATTTGGAGCCAATTGGATTCGCTCACTTCATCGCCTCCTGTACCAGTGCAATCGCCTCAGCCGCACCCAACGGCAACGCCTCAACGCAAACGAAATAAGGGTCTTCTAGCCGGTTGGACGGGGAAGGCAGGACAGACACCGCCAGGACAGGCAGAGCGAGTTTGCGGCGCTCGATCTCCGCCTTGTACGGCGTCCCCCAATTGCCCACCGTCGGCGTGTCCGGGTCCAGAATCCGGAATATCGGCGGCTCCGGCATCGCTTGGAGATGGCGACGGAGAGCCTCCAGTACCGCCGCTTCCGCCGGCGTCCGGTCCGCCGACTCGGAGAGAATCAGCACGAACCGCTCCCCCGGGACCGGCGGCGGGTCCGGCTCCGGGGTTGGCTGAGGGTTTGGCTGGGGTACTCCGGTGACAGTGACTTGCTTACTGAGTGGCGTAAACCGCTTAGCGTCCCAATCCACCACGATCGCGGTTAGCACGTAGGTTCCGGGTTCAGCCACCCAAAACAACGCATTCCCGGCAACCACGCGGGATGGGTCAGTGTCGAGCAGCGCCGTCGGGAGAAACGCGGCCGAGGCGGTGCCGGACACGCCGGTAACCGCGTACCATGGTCGGGACAGTGTCGGCGGAGAGGGTGGCGGCGATGGCGGGAGGTGCAATCGAGCCGGCGATTACCGGCTGAGGTGCGAGCGGTGCGTCCTGGCTCGCCAGCACCAGCGGCAGCCAGGCGGCGAGCAGGATGAGGTAGATGGTGCGTTTCATGGTTGGCCTCTGGTGGCGGTTCGGGCCTGGCGCCGGCATCCATTCCAGCGCCAGGCCCTGCGAAAAGGTGATCACTTGCCGCGGCGCTCCCGAATCAGCTTGATGATCGCGGCCACCGCCTCCACGATCGCCAGGATGGTCACCGGGTCGATGCCGGCGGCCTTAGCCTCTGCGGCCAGGGTCGGCGGTGCCGTACACGATCGCCAGGATGGTCACCGGGTCGATGCCGGCGGCCTTAGCCTCTGCGGCCAGGGTCGGCGGTGCCGTACAGGCAACGGCCTCAGGAGGAGCGGTCAGCATCGCGGTGAGCAACTCGTAGATCGGATCAAACAGCGCCGGGTTGGCGATCGACCGCTCCAAGAACGCCAGAACGGCGTCATCCACCTCGGTCGGCGTGCGCTCGGTCAGCAGGCCGGCGATCTCGCAGAGCTTCAGCAGCCACGCCTGCACGGCCGCCTTATCTCCGAAATCGGGGAGGTCGGCAATGGTTCGGAAAATTCGCAGGAGTTCAAGGATTCGCATCACATCCTCCGGGGGAAATGGTTTGCCGAGAATCGGCGTCCAGAATCGCGTGCAGGCTGTCCAGAGCGTGCCTGGCGGCCTCGTAGGCGCCGTCAGCCGCGTGAGCCTTAGCCGCATCCCAATGCGGCGTGGCGGCGTTCAGAAGGCACTCGAACTGCTGCACGTCGGCTTCGTCCATGTCCGTCGCGCGGCCAAGAAATGCA
>JAMOAF010000987.1 GCA_023621895.1 Planctomycetota bacterium | reverse complement strand
GAGCGAGGACGGTGGCCAGACCTGGCGGGAGATGCCCCCCTTGGGCGATCCGTTTTACTGCGTGATGACGTTCAGCAGCATCGTCAAACTCAAGGACGGCTCGTACCTGGGGCTGTACCACCGCGGCCCCCAGGGCGCGGACCGCGCCCCCTTGGAGGTGTTGCAGACGGTCACGAAGGACGGCGGCCTGAGCTGGTCCGAGCCGCGCGTGGTGGCCAGGGTCGAGGGCAAAAACCCCTGCGAGCCGTTCGCCTTCCGTTCGCCGGACGGGGGCGAGCTCTGCTGCCTGATGCGGGAGAATACGCACAGGGGGTACAGCCTGATGATGTTCAGCCGCGACGAGGGCGCGACCTGGACCGCGCCAGTCGATACGCCTTGGGGGCTCACCGGCGACCGCCACATGGGCGCGTACGCCAAAGACGGGCGGCTCGTGGTTGCGTTCCGCGACCAGGCGCCCCAGTCGCCCACCAGGGGCCACTTCGTGGCATGGGTCGGCACGTATGACGACATCCGGCAAGCCAGGCCGGGCCAGTACCGGATCAAGCTCCTGCACAGTTTTGCGGGGGGCGACTGCGGCTATCCGGGCGTGGAAACGCTGCCCGACGGCACGATCGTCGCGACCACCTACATCAAGCTTTGGGACGATCCGCGCAAGCACTCCGTCGTCTGCACTCGCTTCCGGCTGGACGAGACCGATGCCCGGCTCGATGCGGCGAAGCGCGGCGGATAACGGCGGTCTTGCCGCAAACAGCTGGAGAATCGCCGCTCCCGAACTGCGCCGATCCGGCAACCGCCCATGCCGCGGTCATCGGCGGCGATCCGAACGTATGCCGAAACGCACTTCATGATAAGGCAGGGACAATCCGATGAAACGCAACCGCGCGGGAATCTGTGTCTTGGTGCTCGCGGCTCCGCTGCTCCTTTTCTCCATCGACCCGGCGGCAGCGGCCGAGCAAGGGCAGCCGGGAGAGGGCTCCGCACCGCCAAAGGCGCGTGTCCTGGTGGCCTACTACTCGCGTCACGGCAATACGGAGCGGTTTGCCGAGGGCGTGGCCGAGGGCGCCAGGCGAGTGCCGGACACGCTGGTCACCGTCAAGAGAGTGGAGGACGTGGTGAAGGAGGATCTCCAGGCCGCCGATGCGATCGCCTTGGGGGCAGCCACCTATTTCGCCGGCATTCCCGGCACGATGAAGACCGTGATCGATGACTGGAACTGGAAGTGGAAGGTCGACTTCACCGACAAGGTGGGCGGCGCTTTCAGTACGGGCGGCGGCCAGACCGGGGGGAAGGAGTTCGTCGTGGTTTCCCTCCTGATGTTCATGATCAACAACCGGATGGTGGTTGCCGGCCCCCTCTATCAAGACGCGGAAGGCGAAGACATCTGGGGCGAGGCGGGCGCCTCGGCGATGACCGGTCCCCTCGACCCCGGCGTGAGTGAAAAAGAACTCGACGCCGCGCGCCTTCTCGGCGAGCGCCTGGCGACGCTGGCCAGAAAGCTCCGATCCGCGCAGCCCCGTCTTCCCTAAGACAAGAGCGGCCAGCGAGAGTTTGCCTGATCCCGGAGCAGGCTGATAGAATAGGCCGCAAGCGGCGTTCATTGCCAGACCTGGTCGAGTGAGAAGAAGACCATGAGCAGCGACAACGATGATTTTGAGACTGACATGCGGGCCCTGTTGGTCAAGGGGCGAAAAATCGAGGCAATCAAGCTTTTCAGGGAGCGAACCGGCGCCGCGCTCAAGGAGGCGAAAGACGCCGTCGAGGCCATTGCCAGCAAGCGGCAGATCACCGGCCCTTCGGGCTCGGGTTGCCTGGGCGCCGGGCTGTTCATGTTGGTGATCCTGCTGGTTTCCAGCGCGCCGGCGGCCCTGCCGGAAGGGGCCCAGGTCGTCCAGGCCGAATCGATGACGCTCTCCGGCGAAGGCTGGACCGTGCGCGAGCACTCGGCCGACGCCTGGTACGCCAGCCGGCCGGTCGGCCGGATGCTCGGCGGGCAGAACAACAAGCCTGGCACTGCCGCGGCGGCGCTGCAAATCCCCGCGCCGGGCAGGTACCGAATCTGGATTCGCTACCTCGACATGGTCAACCATCGCAGCAAGTCCGGATTCCTTCTCTCGGGGACCCAGAACGGCAGGCAGGTCGCCAACAAGGATTTTGACAATACGCCATCGTCGCCCCGCTCGACGCCCGAAGGCGCGAAAAAGTGGGGAGACGGATTCGCCCGCTGGATCTGGGACTTCGTCGAATTCGAAGCGGCGGCCGGGGAGCTGCAAATCACCATCGAGAAAATCCACCTGGCGCCCGTCCACGGCTGCACCCGAACGCTCGACCTGCTCCTGTTGACCGGCGACCTGGGCTACGAGCCGCAGGTCACCGACACCGCGCCCCTTTACGTGAAGGTTCGCATGCTGCCGGAACAGAAGCAGCCGGTCGTCGTCCATTTCTGGGGCCGGCGGCCATTTTCGCCCTGGTACACCGCGCACGCGAACATCAACCGGAAGGGAATTGTCCTCGGCATCGGCACGGGCGCGGAGGACAAGCCCGGCGTCCGCATGGCTGCCGGAGAAGAAAGCCCGTGGGTCGAGATTTCGCCCCACCTGGCCTACGGCGGCTTGAACCGGATCAGCCTCTACGCGATGCGCTCGTATTACGCGCCGGAGCCCGAAGCCTATTTTGAAATGTCGTTCTCCAAAACGCCGTCGGAGGCCGGCCTGATAAAGAAGGCCGAGCGCAAGGGGGCGGGCGACGGGTTCCTCTTCGCGGTCGACCTGGTCGACTACCGGCTGATTACCGAGACCGAAGGAAGCGCCGCCTCGCTGGAGATGGCCCGGGCGGCGCCCGGCGTGCCCGGCAAGATTCCCCAGCAGTTTCCCTTCTTCACCGGCATGTCGCTCAGTGAGCAGCGATCAACCGGCCAGGCCGTGGCCAACGAGCGCGAGGCCCTCAGGCTGATCGGCATCGCCGGCGGCAGAGAGCGCGCCTCGAATTTCTTCTTCCACCTGACCAGGTCGCCCGGTTGCCTGAGCCAGCCGGACCGGGAGCGGATCGATGAGAGTATGAAGGAGTTTGCCGGCAAGAACCCGGACCGCGGCCGCCTGGCAATGATCAACCTGATGGACGAACCGGGGTTCGGGTTCGATCACGTGGCAAGCTGCCCGGCCTGCCAGGAAGGTTTTGTCCCCTATCTGAAGAGTCTGGGCCTGCCGGATGCGGAGGTCTCCCGGCTGCGGATCAACAACGATCCGGAGCGGTCCGGCCCCGGCGAGAAGGCGTCGTATTACTATACCCGGCGCTATATGAATCACCTGATGACGGAGATGCACCGCGCCGGCACGCAAAGCGCGCGAAGGCACCTGCCCGGCATCCCCACGACGTCTAATTTCGCCTGCGAGCTGATTTCCGGCAACCTCGTCTCGCGCTGCGTGGACTGGTACGAAATCTACGCCAGCGGCGCGCTCTTGTTCGGGTGGAACGAGGACTGGGGCGGTTGGGCGCGGACCAGGCAGGTCAACGGCTATTACATCGACGTGATGCGATCCGCCTGCCGGACGCCCGGCCTGGACTTCGGCATCTACAACGTGCTCGCCCGGCCGAGCTGGGAAATCCAGGCGCGCGGCTTCCTCGAGTTCGGGCACGGCGTCAAGGCGGTGAGCTTTTTCAATTACGGGCCCTACTACTCGATCACCAGCGACACCAACAGCCACCGGCCGGAGGTCTACGAGGCCATCAAGCGGATCACGTTCCCCACCGGCGCGGTTGAGGCGCACGCCATGGCCGGCAAGACCGTTGCTGGCGACGTGGCCCAGTTGCTGAGCGTGACCGGCGATATCTGGCGCGCGACGCGCGACAACGTTTTCGGCAAGGAGCGGGCATGGCTCAATCTGCTCTTGCGGCACTGCAACGCCCGTTGCGACGTCCTCTGCGAGGACGACCTGGCGACGGTGCTGCCCGAGTACAAGATGCTCTTCGCCACCGACGCGAACCTGAAACGGTCGGCCCTGCCGCGCCTGGTGGAATGGGTCCGCGGCGGCGGCGTCTTGTACCTCGGCGCCGGGGCGCTGGCCAGGGACGAGTTCGACGAGCCGCTCGGTCTCGACGAAGCGCTGAACCTCCGCCGCGAGCCGCTTGACTACAAGGACGATCCGGGCCGGTCGGAATACGAGATGCGCCGCCTCAAGGAGTTGGACCGCTTCGAGGGAATCCCGCTCTTCTGCGGAACACAAAAGCCCTATTGGCAGACCGTTCCGGCCGGCCGCGGCAAGGTCATCGCCGCCGGCTTCTTCCCGGCAATCAGCTACATCGCAACGTCCGAGCGGCCCGCCGGCGCGGACTACTCGACGCTCGACTTCCAGGCGGTGCATCGCCAGTGGATGCGGAAGGTCCTGGAGGAAGGCGGCGTGCGCCCGAGGCTGGCGACGGACAACTACCGCGTCGAGGCGAATTGGATCCAGTCGCCCGAGGCGGACCTCGTCGCGCTGTCGAACTGGACGGGGTGCGAACAGACCATTACGCTCGAACTGGCCCGCCCGCCGGCCTACCGCGAGATCAGGGCGATTGCGGGCAAGATATTGTCGAAGGAACCCGGCGGCGAGGCCCTGCGGCTGCGGGTGACCTGCGCGGCTGGCGACTGGATTCTGCTCAATCATTAGACGGGACACGTTGGAAAGGAAATCGCGCGATGAACAGGCGGCTCTGTCGTTTCTGGATACTGGCCTTGGCCTCGATTCTGCCGTTGCAGTCCGCCATGGCCTGGGGGCCGCATGGCAAGATCACCGCGACGCCGTTGGCTTGCCCCACGCTCGATGAGGCGATCGGACGGGTGTGGATTGTCTCGGAGAGTCTTCAACCTCGGTCCGCGCCCCGGGATGAAGAAACGCCGCGGAGCGGCCGCGAGAAACCGCCGCAGTCCCAGTCGGCCGGGTTCCACGACGTCGCTTGCGAAGGTTCCTACCCGCACCACCTACAGGGGATTTGCGTTGGTGATCAAGCCATCTTCTGGAGCTTCACCACGATGCTGGTGAAGACCGGCATCGACGGCAAGCTGTTGAAGAAGATTCCGGTCGCCAATCATCACGGCGATCCCTGCTTGCAGGGCGGCAAGCTGTACGTTGCCGTCAATCTCGGCAAGTTCAACGATCCGCAAGGCAATGCCGACTCATGGGTCTACGTCTACAACGCCGGCGACCTGTCTTTTGAGGCCAGGCACCCCGTGCAGGAGGTCTTTCACGGGGCGGGTGGCATCGGCTTCCAAGACGGCCGTTTCTTCGTGGTCGGCGGCCTGCCGATGGGCATTGAGGAAAACTACGTCTACGAGTACGACCCGGGCTTCCGGTTCGTCAAGAAGCACGTCGTCAAGAGCGGCCACACCCTGCTGGGCATCCAGACCGCGACGTTTGCGCTCGGCCGCTGGTGGTTCGGCTGCTATGGCACGCCGCAAGTGCTGCTCGTCACCGACGCCGAGTTCCGCCTGCTGGGCAGATACGAGTTCGATTGCTCGATGGGGATCGTTGGCCTTCCGGATGGCCGCTTTCTCGTGGCTGGAGGGCGCTGCGAAAAGGACAAGGGCTGCACCGGCAGCGCCAGGCTGGCGGTTCCCGACGAGAAGTCCGGGCTGCGGTTCGTTGCGGACGAATGAGACGGCGAGATCGAGGAGTCGCGATTGTTGAATCAGTAGAACGAGACCGCCAGACACGAATCCCATAAGAGCCATGAAGATCACCGGCCTGAAAACCTACGTGGTTCATTGCTACCGGACGAATTGGGTGTTTTTGAAGATCAGCACCGACGAGGGCATTTCCGGCGTCGGCGAGGCGACGCTGGAGATGAAGGAGAAGGCCGTCGAGGCCGCCGTGCTCGAGTTGGAAGACTACCTCGTGGGCAAGGACCCCCGCCAGATCGAGCGGCATTTCCACGTCATCTACCGCGATTCGTATTGGCGAACCGGACCGGTGCTGATGTCCGCCCTGAGCGCGGTGGAGATGGCTCTCTGGGACATCTCGGCCAAAGAGCTCGGCGTGCCCGTGCACCGCCTGCTCGGCGGCAAGTGCAACGATCGCGTCAAGGCCTATGCCAACGCCTGGTTTGCCGGCGCGACGACTCCGGAGGCTTTCGCCGCTAGCGCCAGGGCGGCCGCCGCGCGCGGTTTCCAGGCCCTCAAGTGGGACCCGTTCGGCAAGGCATACATGAATATTTCGACCAGCGCGCTCGACGGCGCCCTGGCGGTCGTCGGCGCGGTCCGCGACGCGGTCGGCAATGCGGTCGAGCTGTTGATCGAGGGGCACGGGCGGTTCAACGTGCCGGCGGCCCTGACGATCGCCCGCGAGCTGGCGCCGTTCCGGCCGCTGCTGTTCGAGGAGCCGGTCCCGCCGGACAACCTCGACGCGCTGGCCGAAGTCCGTGCGAAATCCCCGATCCGCATCGCCGCCGGCGAACGGCTCTATCACCGCTGCCAGTTTCGCGAGTTGTTCGAGAAGCGCGCCGCCGACGTGATCCAGCCCGACGTGTCGCACGCCGGCGGGCTGGGCGAGTGCAAGAAGATCGCCGCCATGGCCGAGGCCTACTACCTGCCGTTCGCGCCGCACAACCCGAGCGGCCCCGTCGCCAACGCGGCAACGCTCCAGTTGGCGGCCTGCACGCCGAACTTCTATTTGCTGGAGACGATGGCCACCGACATTCCCTGGCGGAAGGACCTCACGACGGAGAGCCTGGTCTTCAAGGACGGCTGCTTCGAGATTCCCGATCGCCCCGGCCTGGGCCTGGAGCTCAATGAAGAGGCTTTTGCCGACCACCCGTACCAGCCGCGCCCCCTGCGGCACTACCGGGGCGACCTGACCGACATCCGCCCGCCCGAGGCCAAGCCCTATTTCTGACAACCCGCTCGACAGGCAAAATCAATCATGTTCCAGGGCAAGAACGTTCTTGTTACCGGTTCCGCTCGCAACACGGGATGGGGCATCGCCAAGGTCTTCGGCGATTATGGCGCGACCGTGTTTGTCCACGGGCGCTCGATCGAACAGGTCGAGAAGGCCGCCGAGAGGCTCGGCCGCCAGCCCGGCTCGCGGGGCGGTGGATACGTGCCGGTCGCGGCGGACGTCGCTTGCGAGGAAGACGTCCGCCGCGCGCTGGCCTTGATTGAAGAGAGATCCGGCGGGCTCGACGTGCTTGTGAACAACGCCTGCCATCTCGGCCTCGGCTACGGGTTCCTCGACATGCCGATCGCGTTCTTCGATGAAGTCCTGGCCGTCAACCTCCGCGGCTATGCTCTCTGTGCGCAGCACGCCGCCCGGCAGATGATCGCACGGGGCGGAGGGGCGATTGTCAACATCGGATCGAACACGGCGGGGCGCACCATACCCAACCGCGCTGCCTACATCGCGTCGAAGGGGGGCGTGGAGAGCCTGACTCGGGCGATCGCCGTGGAGCTTGCCCAACACAACATCCGTGTGAATTGCGTCATTCCCGGCTACATCCGCACCGAGCGGTGGAACGATCTCTCGGAAGAGGTTAAGC
>JAMOAF010000901.1 GCA_023621895.1 Planctomycetota bacterium | reverse complement strand
GGCGGCCGCCGCGCTGGTGCTTGCCCCGGTGTCGCTTGCCCGCGGCGCGGACAAGGAACAGAAGACGCCGCCGGCGCTGAACTTCAAGATGAAGTCGCTCGCCGGCAAGGAGGTCAACCTGGCCGGCTACTTGGGAAAGGTCGTGCTGGTGGTCAACGTCGCCAGCAAGTGCGGGCTGACGCCGCAGTACGAGCAGCTCCAAGCGCTCCACGAGAAATACGCGCGGCGCGGGCTGGCGGTGCTCGGATTCCCCTGTAACCAGTTCCGCGAGCAGGAGCCGGGCACGGCGGACGAGATTCGCCAATTCTGCCAGACCAATTACGGCGTGACCTTCGACATGTTCGCCAAGATCGACGTCAACGGCGAGGGGGCATGCGGGCTGTACAAGCACCTTGCGGCCCTCGATGTGAAACCCAAGGGAAAAGGCCCGATCAGTTGGAATTTCGAGAAGTTCCTCATCGGCCGCAATGGCGAAGTGGTCGCCCGCTTCGCTCCCAAGACCAAGCCCGACGACCCCGACCTGGTACGGCTGATCGAGGCGGAACTGGCCAAGAAATGATCCCGGGTAAGCGGCTCCGAGGCGCAGCGCGGACTTCTCCGCGCGTTGCTCGGAGAGCACAGGGCACGCACGCATCGAAGATGGCGGTGAACTGGCTCACGCTCGTATTCCCTCACCCCTGCCCCTCTCCCGTCCGGCGGGTGAGTGGAGTTGGTGCCGATCAATAACCCATTCCGCGTTTTTGCGCTTCGGCCGCGAGTCTCTGTTTCCCGCACGCCACGACGGGGAGCGGGTGAAAACAAAGACTCCCGACGCCGTTTTTCGTCCCGTCCCGAAGGGACGGGCAGAGCAAACGAGTTCTCGACCCACAGCCAGTGGGCGGCTCGTTTCACTAATCAGGCGGATCAGGAAGGGACGCGAGACGTTCAGCACGGGCTAATCGACGGCGCAGAGCCACTCGAAACTCCATGACGGGTTGCCGCAGACGGGGCACTTCTTCCCGTCGCTGAGCAATTTCCCCTGGCATCGTTTGCAGTACCCGATCGAAGGCAGGATTTTCACCTGTTCGCGGCGAAGCGTCTCGGCCGCCTTCTGATCGCCGAAGGCCTGGGCCGTGGCAATCTGCGCGGCCATCGGCAGGAGGCGAAATACCACCAGCGGCGCGCGGCGCGCCTCCGGCACGGCGCGGACGAGAATGTCGCTGAAATCGAGCCGCCGCTCGTCCGCGCTCTTCTCCAAGTAGCCCGCCACGCGTTTGGGGATATCGCTCAACGGCGCCCAGGCTTCCAGCCGCATCGTGGTCAGCCAGGAGACGTACCAGGGGCGAACCTCCTTGACCAGCGCGAAGCGGGCCGCGGCGACCACCGATTCAGCGATCAGAAAGGCCTCGATCTCCTCGGCCGCCATCTGCTGGGAACGGACCTGAGAAGTCGGCACCAACATCGAGTCCTTGACGGCTCCCTTGTCCGACTCCAAGAGGCGGCGGAAGAGCGATTCGCGCAGCGCGGTCAATCCGCTCGCCAGCCGACCGGCGATCTCGAGCCCGTCGCGGCGATTCTCGTGTTGGTTGAAAGCCTCGGCCGCCTTGACCACCGCAGGCAGGACTCCAGCCGTGCTCATGGCTTTTCTCCCCCAGGAGGCGTGGGTTTTACGAAACTCCGCTACATCGTCGCCCGATTTTAGTCTATCCGCCCGGCGGTGGGCAGGCTACTTCTTGCCCAGCCGGCGCTGCTGTTGGAAGAACCGGCTGAGAATCTGCCCGCAACGCTCGGCGAGCACGCCCGGTATCACCGCGGCGCGATGGTTCAGCCGCGAGTCGCCGAGCAGCGTGTACAGGGAACGGACCGCCCCGGCCTTGGGGTCCGCGGCGCCATAGACGAGCGTTGGAATCCTCGCCTGGAGGATCGCCCCGGCGCACATCGGACACGGTTCGAGGGTTACGTAAAGGGTGCAATCGTCGAGCCGCCACGACTGCCGTGATTCGGCAGCCTGGGTGATGGCGATCATCTCGGCGTGGGCCGTCGGGTCGCGCAGCAGCTCGCGCTGGTTGTGGGCGGCGGCGATCACGCGCTCCTGGTGCACGATCACGGCGCCCACCGGGACCTCGTCTTCGGCCAGCGCCTGCTCCGCCTCGTCGAGGGCTCGCTGCATGTAGATTTCGTGCGATTGCATCCAGCCGTTTTCCGATCCGTTCAATCGTGGTCCTCCTTGTCTGCCGTTTTTTTGTCCGCGGCGTTTCCCGCCCGCTCAAGCCACCAGCGTTCGACAATCCGGTGCGACTCTTCCGACGCGTAACGGTAGCCCGTCAAACCATATTGCCTGGCGAGCATCTCGGCGCACGCGATGATCTGGAAATCGTCGAGAGCCCCGCCGCGCCGGCCGTGCCGGGCGAGCAGAATCGCGGCCGCGGTGGCGCCCAGTTCCGGCGAATCGGCCTGGCCGACGACCAGGTGTTCGAGCCGAGGGACCATTCGCGCCAGCCAGGCGTCGACCTCCGGCCAGGGATCGCGCCGAGCGATCGCCAATGCGGCAAGCCGATCGAAGCGGTAGGGCATCGCCGCGCTCGGCGGCAACGCCAGGTCGCGATCGATCGCCTCCAACAGGCCGGGAATTGCCGCCCGAGTGCCCTTCGTCCCGAGCCAGGCGCAGAGCAGCCCGTGGATGCTCGGCCGCGTCCGTTCGACCTCGGCCGGAGCGCTCGGTTCCAGCCGCCCCGTCGCAACGGTGCAATCGGCCACGCTCGCCAGGTATCGGCCCGCAAACCGCGAGGCGTCGTCGACCGGAAACTGGGCGAGCATCGTCAACTCCCGCTCCTCCAGCGGCCGCCCCCGCCCGAGCAGATACTCCGCCGTCCGCGCGACGATCGCCTCCAGGCGCCGCGCTTCGCCGCCGCGGGCCGCGTACTCGTAGGCCATCCGCCGCCGCGGCGTCGGCAGGTTGACCAAATGAAAGAAGGCGGAGGGGAGCGTCGGGTGGGGCAAGGCCACGCCGACCGGGTAGTCGCCTTCGACCAGGTTCACGCCGGTCACGCAGTGAGCCGTCCGGTCGTCGATCCGGTCGAAATGGCTCGTGCCGCCCTCGCTCACGCTGGGCACTCCCACGAGCAGCCGCTGGATGTTCAAGTTCGCGCCCCCCTGCCAGAATTCAGCCACCATCGCCGGCCGCGCCAGGTCGATCAGCTCGCCGAGCCGGGCGTCGGCCTCGGGCGCCAGCGCCACGCTTCTCCGCCGCGCCTCCAGCGCGGCGCGCACGCGAGCGGCGCATTCCGGCCGGGCGAGAAGATCGCGGAGCTCCACCGCCGCCAGCGGCTCGCCGGAGAGGGGAAAAACCGCCTGGCTCCTCGGGCTGGCCAGCTCGTCCACCCAGCGGTCGATCTCTGAGTCGGCGACGGGGGGAAAGTCTCCGCCGCCGGCGTCGCTGGCCAGCCATGCCCCCCGCGCCTCGTCGTAGACCTCTCTCATGCCCTCCGCGGCGCCGATTGCCAGTTGGGGCGCGGTCAGGCGGCGCTTGACTTCGAGGTAGATCGGCACGACTGCCTCGCGACTGCCGAGCAGCCAGCGGAGCCGGCTCTCGGCGCCCAGCCGCCGCCCGTAGGAATCGTGCTGGAGCTGGTCGATCAGTTCCCGGATTTGGTCGATGGAGATCTTCTCCGCCGGCGGCAGATCGGCCGGCGGAAGCGCCCGCTGGAGCTGCTCCAACTGTTTTCTCACCTCGAACGAGGTGCCTGGATCGACGAGTGCCTGCTGGACGGCCAGGGCGAGCGGTTTTCGGACGTCTTCCGTGGCGGCCATTTCTCGCAGGCGCTTTAGAGCGCCTGTCCGCGTCGCAAACTCATCGGCATCCAGATCGGCCAAGACGTGGGCGATCCTCACCCGGAGGTCTTCCTTCAAGCCCTGCTCCGTTTCCGCGTCGCCGCGGCCGGCTGCCGGCGAGCCAAACGGGCAAGTCCATAGAAGGACGAGGATCAGCCACAACGGACGCTTCATGTTCGAGAGCTTCGTCGAGTGCAGGGGGCAGGCGCGAGCTGTTCACCCGGTCGGCAGCCGTCAAATATGCCGTCTGGCTCAATGGCGGGCCAGTCTTTCGGCTTGGCGCCGACGCGTCAACAACGGCCGCCCGGCAAGTCTACAGCCTGCCTTCCGGAGGACGCAATCCTGCCTCTGGGCCCGACCATCGGATTCTCAGGGCCCTCAGCCGAACAAGGCTCCGGCATAGCCGACCACGCGGCTCGTATCGCCGGAGGCGTCGGCGCTGGTCGCATAGCCGACGATTTCGGCGCGATCCAGCGCGCCGAGCCGTTTAAGCGTCTCGAGGACAAACACCGCCGGGACAACGCCGCACATCGTGATCCGGTTCCGGCTGACCGTCTCGAACAGCCCGGCCGGGTCGAGCGACTCGATCGCATCGAGGGCAAGCCGGTCGAGCCGTCGCGTCGTCTGGTCGTCGGCATAATGGTTCATGTCGGTGGAGATGACCAGCAGCGGCCGCCTGGGCATCTCGGCCAGCAGTGCCGCCATCCCGTCGGCTGCTCGCTGGATGGCGTCGAGTTGGCCGCCGTGCATGGCGACCCCCACGACCCTCGCGCCGGGGGCGAGCCGCGCGAGGATCGGCAATTGGACCTCGATCGCGTGTTCCGGTTCGTGCGAGGCGGCATCGAGCGCCATGCCGGTGACGGCGGCGGCCAGCTTGGCGGCCAACTCGGGATCGGACTTGACCTGGCCGGAGGGGAGCGACCAGACCCGGTGCGGCGCCACGGCCCAATCGGCGCCGAGGCGGTTGTGTTTGGGCGAGAAGACGATGACGCGATCGGGAATCTCGACGCGGTTGAGCACGCGCGCGGCCAACCTGCCGGAATAGACCCAGCCGGCGTGGGGCACCATCGCGGCGGCCCAGGGCTTCTTCTCGGCCGGTTCGTCTAGAAAGTCGTCGAGCGTTTTGCTGATCTCCTCGGCGGAACCGGGGTAGAAGCGGCCGGCGACGGCAGGCGCTCTCAAGTCCGGTCCCTTTTGCGGCTGAGGGACATTGGAGACCGAGACCTGGGCTTCGGTGGAGACGGCCTCGAGGCTGAACACGGCCACCTGCTGCGGATTGAGGAAATGGCCGGCCTCGGCGGCATTCTGGAGCGAATCGCGGGGCGCCTGCTTCGCATGATAGACAAGCGACCACTTGCCCTGGTCGATCGCCAGAACCGCGCGGCGGCGCGGCTGGACGCCCTCCAACACCGGTTCGGAGAGCGTGCCTTGCATGGCCGGATCCCAGAGAACGGTCAACCCGGCGGACAGCGTCTTGAGCACCTCGAGCGGGATGCGGCGGGATTGCAGCGCGCTGGCCGCCGTCTTGAGCAGATCGAGGAGCGTCGACTGGAGCGGGATTTCGGGGCGCACATTGACCCGGCTGCAATGGATGGCTTCGTGGGTCTGGGGCAGCTTGACGGTGACCACCAGGCCGTGAATGTTGCCGTCGAACCCGCCGGGCAAGTAGTAGCTGGGCACGGCCCCCTGGCAGAGCGCGAGCAGGTTTTGGCGCGCGAAATCGGCCAATTCGGCCACCTGGTCGGCGTCCGGGCCCCCGGCCGGCACGGGCGTCTCGCCCGCCTGGGTGACATCGGCCAGCCGGCCCTCGATGGCATATCCCTCGAAGGTCATCAGCGTGGCGTCATCCTTTTTCCAAGCGTCGCTGGGCAATCCGGCCTTGCGGCAAACCGCTTCGAGGAAGGCCACGGCGTCCATCTTGTGTTCGGTGGCCACGCCCGGAAGGAGCAGGCCGCGACGATTGCCCATGGCAATCTGAAGGCCGTGCCTGCCGATGGCCACCGCCTGGGCGCGGTCTTCGCCCTTGGCCTCCACCGGTTTGAGCCCCCAGAGGAGCCACACCTCCATGTCAAGATGCGCCAGCTCCGTCGGTGAGATCGGGGGGAATCGCGGGTCCTCTTTGGCCGCTCGGAATGCGGCGTGTTGAATCGCTTCGCCAAGCGGGACGGATTGGCCCATGAATCCGCAGCACGAGCGGAGCTGCCCGGAGCGCTTGAGGCTGACGAACGCGCCCAGCAGCGGCTGTTCGGCCACCGCGGCAAGGGCCTGGCTCATGGATTCACCCGGGAGGTTTCTTACGGCTGCGGCCACGCGGCGTCCGGCCGCCTCAAAGACCCGTTGCTCCTGCTGCCGATCGAGTATCGGCTTTTCGGGGTGCCTGTCGCCGTGAGCGGTTGATGCGGCGTTTGGTGATGCCACTGCGGACTCTCCTTGGGAACGTGTTCGATGGCCGGCGTGCGGCGACTGCGGACTCCCGCCATCGTTGGATATCGGCTGATTGGCGGGCTGGTGTTGTGGACTTCTGCTCTCGGGCAGCGGGCGGGCGAACGAGGCGATTCGCACCGGCTGGCGCCGCGAACCCCACGTGCCCGGCCTGGTCGAAAACCGGCCGGGAATCTCCGCCTGGCAATGGCCGCAGCGGTCGCCGTCGATGGCGTAGTGCCCGATCCGGTAACCGGAACGCTCGATGAGCAGCCCCTGGCAGGCGTGGCAATACGTGCTCTGGGTTGCCGGATCGTCGATATTGCCCGTGTAAACATAGTTTATTCCCGCGCGCCGCGCCAGCTCGCGCGCTCGAAGCAGCGTGCCCGGCGGGGTCGGGGGGCGGTCCACCATGCGGAAGTCGGGATGAAAAGCCGAGAAATGGACGGGTACATTTGGCCCGAGCTCTTCGACGATCCACTCGGACATCCGCTTCAACTCGTCGTCGGAGTCGTTCTCCCGGGGGATGATCAGGGTGGTGATTTCGATCCACACGCCGGTCTCGCGGACGAGCCAGCGCAGGGTGTCGCAGACCGGATCGAGGTGCCCGCTCGTCAGTTTTCGGTAAAACGTTTCGGTGAACGCCTTGAGGTCAACGTTCGCCGCGTCCATGACTTCGTAGAAGGGTTTTCTCGCCTCGGGCGCCATGTAGCCGGAAGTCACGGCCACCGTCTTGATGCCGGCCTCGTGGCAGGCTCGGGCGGTATCGATCGCATATTCGGCCCAGATGATCGGATCGTTGTAAGTGAACGCGACACTGCCGCACCCGTGCCGCCGTGCCGCTTCGGCGATCGCTTCGGGCATGGCGGCCTCGGAGAGCGATTCGACCTGGCGCGATTTGGAGATCGACCAGTTCTGGCAGAACTTGCAGCCGAGGTTGCAGCCGGCCGTGCCGAAAGAAAGGACCGGAGTGCCTGGGTAGAAGTGATTGAGTGGCTTCTTTTCGATCGGGTCGATGCAAAAACCGGTGCTCCGGCCATAAGTGGTCAGCATCAGGCGGCCGCCCAGGTTCTGCCTCACGAAGCAGAAACCGCGCTGGCCTGGCGCCAGCGCGCAGCCGCGCGGGCAGAGATCGCAGACAATCCGCTTGCCGTCTTCCGCATCGTGCCACCACCCACCCGGTTTCAGCCCCTCGGCCGTGGCGATTCCCGCTGGTGGTAGAAGAACGATCCTTTCCATCGCGTTTCACCTTTGCACAAGTAAAACCGCGGGGCTGGGCA
>JAMOAF010000663.1 GCA_023621895.1 Planctomycetota bacterium | reverse complement strand
CGCACGTGCGCCGTTGCCCGAGTAACAATAGGGATCGCCGTTCCGGCGTTCGATGTTCGTGGCAGTGCCTGCCGGTTGGCAACCCCCATGCGCCACACAACAGTAATATTTACCAAATCAAATGTCAATAGTTTTAGTACATACAAAATGCATTTATTTTCCAGGCAGGCGGGCTGCTGCGGTGGATGCCGGATCGACCAAACTCACCGCGCGATTGGGCGAGGACGCCTTTCGGCTCTAGTCGCATGGCCGAAAGCCGTCGTGTGTGCTGCGACCACAAAGGGCCCGCCGATTCGTGGAGACCATGCTCCGAATGGTCGAAACCCGCCGCCAACAACATCACAACGCCGGTCGGCATCTCACCCGCGCGGTCCAGCCTCACTTCCCACGACCGCCAGATTCCCGGATGTCGCACGGCGTAACCCCACTCGTCGACGGGCCGGCCGCACCCCCGAACAGGTATACCGGTGGGTGGCCTTGTCCCCGTGGCCCACTGCCTTTTCTCCCGCTTGACTTCTCCCCCCAAAGCGATACATTCAAGGTTGAAACGGGTGCCAGGCGGCTCGTTGCCGCCTGGAGAATAGGGAAAACGGTGCAATTCCGTTGCGGTCCCGCCGCTGTAACCGGGGACGAGACCCTTACTAAGCCACTGCGACAAACGGCGGATGCTTCAAGCCGCCAGCGTGGGAAGGCAAGGGTGGAGGACGATCCGGAAGCCAGAAGACCTGCCCGGTTTTCGGTCGATGTGGTCTCCCTCGAGGACAAGGGGCCTCTCGTGTTCCGCCGCCACCGATTCCCCCCAATCCGCCCCGCTCTCGGCGGCCGGCTCGCAAAGCCCCTGCCGCACTCCTCGGCCAGACCCATCGGCATCGCTCGCGCTTCGTCTCTTGCCATGCGAGGATTGCCATGCCTCACCCCCGGTCTTGCCGGCGCGGTTTCACGCTGGTTGAACTCTTGGTTGTGATCGCGATCATCGGGATGCTGATCGCCCTGCTGCTGCCCGCCGTCCAACAGGCCCGGGCCGCCGCCCGCCGCGCCCAATGCTGCAACAACCTCAAGCAAATCGTCCTGGCCCTGCACAACTACGCGGACTCCAACCGCGAGATGCTCGTCCCCTACGTGATCGAAAACACCGAGCGTCTCAACTACCTGACCACCTATTCCGGGCGGCAGGGCAAGGCCCAGTTCTGGTTCGGCACGGTCGACTACGATCAGCCGGACCCGGCCGAGCAGCTCGATTACACCCTCGGCCCCCTGGCGCCTTTCATGGAAACCAACTACGAGGCCTTCCAGTGCCCCGACTTCGGCCCCGCCCAGATGGACCAGGTCCACTTCGGCCGGCCCGCCTCCGGCTTCGGTTTCAACGGCTACTACCTCTCCAGGTCGTCGGGCATTGACTGGCTGCCGCCGACCTACATGCCGGTCCCCAATCCCGAGCCCGCCACAAGGCGGCTGGCCGACGTGGCCCAGACCAGCCAGACCGTGGCTTTCGCCGACAGCGCCCAGGTCCGCATGACGTCGTTCTTTCCGCCGGCGTTCAGCTTTGAGGAAAACTGGATGCTCGATCCTCCCAGCAACAATTTCCCCACTGTCCACTTCCGCCACAACGGCGCGGCCAACGTCGCGTTTCTCGACGGCCACGTGGAGACCCGCCAGCGGCACTTCAAGGTCGATGTGCCCGGCCCGAACTACCTCTCCGACACCCAGGCACAGTTCATGGAAGAGAAAAAACTCGGCTACGTAAGCGACGGCCACCTCGACGATCCCAGCCGCTGCGACGAACTCTATGACCGGTGGTGAATCGGATAGCTTCGAGCCCTCAGCGGTCGCCTTCAGCAATCACTTCGCGGAAAGTCGCCGCCGGGCCGGGAGAAAATGATGATGGATAGCGAGTTTCGGTGGGCATGGTTTTCCGCGGCTCTTCTACTCGGTGCGCTCGCGCTGGCTGGCTGCGGGAAGCGGCAGCCGATCGACCCGGACCGCCAGGGGCGGATGGTCTACGTCGATACAGCGTCGGGCGAGACGTTGGCGATGGACATCGCCGGCGAGTTCCCGGCAATCCACCCGCGGACCGGCAAGCGGACGCTGATGCCGGCGCTCTATTGCCCGAAATGCGGCAAGTGGCACCCCGTGCCGCCGCCGGATCAGATCAACCGCACCGCTCGAGCCGCCCAATGCCCCAAGACGGGCGAGCCGCTCACGCCGGACGGGCCCTGGCCCGGCGAAGATGCAGACGCGCGCCCCTCGCCGTAACGCCAACGCTTGAAAGAGTTAACCACGAATGACACGAACAACACGAAAAAAATGACATGAAACAGGGTAGGAAACCCCGCGGTGAGAATTTTAGCCACAGATGAACACGGATCAGAAGAGAGGGGAAGGACGGACAAGCGGGCGGATGTGGATCATTCAGCTCAATCTCGCCGGCTTGCCCGGCGGATCGTTCGGCTTCCCACTACATCAGCGGCTCGCCCTTCCCCCCTCAAATCCCGCCGGCTTGCCCGGCGGATCGTTCGGCTTCCCACTACATCAGCCGCCGACCGCCCTCCCGGATCATTCATGCACCGCAGACTCTTCCCGGCTCCCCATCTCCCGCTCAGGACCGAGCTCGACCCTGGCATAAAAAACTGAACCCTGAACCCCGAACCCTGAACCCTCCCGTCTACCCCTTCCCGCAATACCTCCGCCTGCTTGCAATGCGAGCGAGTTGAGCTATACTCGGGCGATCGCCCGTAGCTATTTTCTCGAAGCCGAGGTCGTGATGCCGGAGGAGCCGCCCCTGGTCCGCCAATGGATGCTCTTGCGGACGCTCAGCGCGCGCCACTACGGCGCGACGATCCGCGAGCTTGGCCAGGAGCGGGGCGTCAGCGAAAAGACGATCCGCCGCGACCTGGAGACTTTCCGCCGGGCGGGGTTTCCCCTGGAAGAGACGGCCGGCGAGTTCGGCAAGAAAAGCTGGCGGATCGACCCATCCAAGTCGCAGCCCGGCCTCACGTTCGCCTTCGACGAGGCGGTCGCCCTGTACCTCGGCCGCCGCCTCCTCGAGCCGCTCGCCGGCACGCTCTTCTGGCAGGCGGCCCAGAACGCGTTCAAAAAAATCCGCGCCTCGCTCGGCGCCGAGGCGCTCCGCCACATCGAGCGATTCGGCGGCATGTTCCACCAGACGATGGTCGGCGCGAGCGACTACTCCCAAAAGGCCGACATGATCGACCTGCTGATGCAGGCGATCGAGGAGCACCGCGCGGTCATCATGGCCTACCAATCGCTCCGGGCGACCGAGCCGGTCACCTGCGACGTCTATCCATACGGCCTCGCCTACCACCGCGGCTCGCTCTACCTGGTCGGCTGGTCGCCGGACCACGGGGAGATTCGCCACTGGAAGGTCGATCGGATCGCCGAGCTGCACCTGGAGGAACTCCGCTTCCCGCCGCCCGAGGACTTCGACCTCAAAAAGCACCTCGCCTCGTCCTTCGGCATCTTCCGCGGCAGCGGCCAGGTCCGGGTGGAGGTCCGCTTCTCGGCGCGCGTCGCCCGGTACGTGGAGGAATCCAAGTGGCACGCGAGCCAGCGCCTCACCCGCCAGAAAGACGGCAGCCTCCTGGCCGCGTTCGAGCTGGACCACACGGAAGAGATCAAGCACTGGATTCTGAGCTTCGGCCAGCAGGCTGAGGTCCTCGGGCCGGCGCAGTTGCGGGAAGAGATCAGGGAGGAACTAACCGAGATGGCGAAAACCTACGCGCAAACCAAGAAAACCCGCCGCGTCAGCAAGGCCCCCTCCCACCCCCCGCAGCGCACGCCATGAATATCCCCATGCAGGACCCGATCGCATATTTCCTGACGTGGCCCACCTATGGCACGTGGCTGCCGGGCGACCCGCGCGGTTGGATCGAGTTTCGGCACGGCTGGAAGCTGCCCGATCCGATCCGCTTCCTTGAAGCGCAGTCCAGAATGACGGAAGATGCGTGTTCGTTGTCGCCACGGGACCGAGCGATCGTCGAGGCTCAGGTCGCTGAGACCTGCGAACATCGCGGCTGGTTGCTGCACGCCGTCAACTGCCGGTCCAACCACATGCACGTGGTCGTCAGCGCTCCCGGCAAGACCGCGCGAAAGGTCCGCATCGACATCAAAGCCTGGTGTACGCGCCGACTCAAGGAACGATCGGACCCGAATCGGCAGCGGTGGTTCGCCGAACGCGGCAGCCAGCGCCACATCTTCGACGAAGACAGTCTCGCCTCCGCCATCCAATACGTCACCGAGCGCCAGGCCCCCCAATATCACTCCTAACCCGCCGCGTAAGCAAGGCCCCCTCCCACCCCGCCGCCCCCTCTTAACCCGCCGCGTCAGCAAGGCTCCCTCACCCTCCGCCGCCCCATCATAACCCGCCGCGTAAGCAAGGCCCTTATAACCCGCCGCGTCAGCAAGGCCCCCTCCCACCCCGCCGCCCCCTCCCACCCCGACGCGTAAGCGAGGCCTCTCCCTCTCCCCCTCCCCGCCGCATCAGCCAGCCCCCGCCCGACACCGAATCCCGACCCTGGGACCAGTCCCCGCAGGTGCACTCGATCGGAGGGTTGTCCCCGCTTGCCCGGCTGTACTGACCGCGTCGCTCCTCGCTCACGCGTCGGGTTACGATCGCTCCTCGCTTACGCGTCGGGTTATGATGGGTCCTCGCTCACGCGTCGGGTTGGGATGGCACCGCCTCTTCATCCTCTCTGATTTCGCGTTTTCGCGCTTTCGCGCTTTCGCGATTCCGACAACTCTGCTGAAATCTCCCGTTGCAGATGGCATCCTTCGATGCTCGCAGCGAGCTGGATTCTGCTTAGACCAGGGACGAGCCGGCGGAAGATGGCAAAAATCCAGGCGCAAATGCAATAAAATCGGCGCGTAAGGATAGCGCACCAAGAATTTCGGTAATAATGGCTCAAGTAGGCCGCCGTCCACAAACTCACCGGCCCCCTCGGGTACACCGCCGATGACCGAACCACCAATCCCCACGATCCGCGAACTCCGCCGCCGATGGAAGCCCCACAAGGAGCGTCTGGCCAAGACGCGGAGCGACCATCCCACGGCCGTCCGCTTTCACCGGGCGTGCAGTTGGCTCGACGAGGCCGACCGCCTCGATCCGCAAGAACATCTCGACACGATTCTGCTCTTCCAATGGATCGCGCTGAACGCCCTCTACGGGCAGTGGGACGAAGAGCATCGCGAACCGGCCCCCGACCGGGCAAGCTGGCAGGCCTTCCTGCGGCGAATTCTCGACCTGGATCAGTCGGGCCATCTCGTCGCCGTGCTCCTCGACCACAAGCGCCTCGTGCTGACGATCATCGAAAACGAGTATCTGAGCGGCCATTTCTGGGAAGAGCCCTGCCAGGCCGCGAAAGGCAAGGCCCGCCGCGGCCGTTATCACGCCCAGGCTTGGTATGTCGAAAAGCGCTGGGGCATGATCCTCGAACAACTGGTCCAGCGGGTCTATCTTCTCCGCTGCCAGCTCGTCCACGGCGCCGCCACGCACCGCAGCCAACTCAACCGGACCGTCCTCAAGCACTGCACGCAAATCATGCGCCTGCTTCTGCCGGCCGTCCTCCTCGTCTGGATCGACCACGGGGCGGACGAAGACTGGGGCCCGATGTGCTACCCGCCGCTCGGCGCAAGGAGCGGCTAAATGAGCTTGCGTGATTCGTGGAAAAAGCGGCTGCTACTCAGATAGCCGCGTGCGCCTTGCCCCGCGCTTCGTTACGTACGGGTTGTGCCGCAGCCCAGGCGCGCCGCGGGACAAGCCCGCGCGGCTATCACGCTCTCATGAATTCCTCCCGGAATCACGCAAGCTCATTGAGGCTGCCCTCGATCCGGGCCTGGCTCCGGGTCGCCGGCTCGGCAATATCCGAAGCGGCGCAAGCGATGGACCAGGCCCCTTCCGAGTACGGCAAGCGGCTTGACCGGATTCACGCCCGAATCGAGCCTCGCATCGAGGAGAATCGCCTGGTTCAGTCCACCCCCTACACAATTCCCATGCCACGTGCGATACCGCCGGGCAACCCCCATATTCTTGGGCGGAACAGCCACCGGGCGCCCTTCCACCGACTCGGGCAGTAGCCCGCCGTCGCTCCATGCGACGCACCCGGCGGCAATTCAGACCCTCGCCATCTCAGACGGTGCCCCGGACGGCCCTTTTTTCCCACCTTCTTTGGGGGCGGGACAGGATCTGACCGTCTCGCCGGCTAGACTGAACCGGGCGTCGGGCGACCGGCCCGCGGTCATCCCCCCGCCCCGGCCAACCCCGAACCTGACCCGCAAATCACGCGCTCCGCAGCACGCAATTCATTCCATTCGCCCGTTTCCCCCAGCTTACGAGCGAGGCACGGCCCGGCACGAAAGACTGAACCCTGAACCCCGAACCCCGAACCCTCCCCCTGGCCCCTTCCCCCAATGTTCCCGCTTGTTTGCAATGAAAGCGAATTAAGCTATACTCGGGCGATCGCCTGTAGCTATTTTCTCGGAGCGGAGGTCGTGATGCCGGACGAACCGCCCCTGGTCCGCCAGTGGATTCTTCTGCGCACACTCAGCGCTCGCCGGCACGGCGCGACGGTCAAGGAGCTTGGCAAGGAGCCGGGGCCGCAGGAATTCAGCGAGAAGATCAGGGAGAAGTTGGGGGGATGGGAAGAATCTACCTGCAAAGGAAGCAAAACCGAACACTGTAACGTCGATATCGGATTCTCTTGCGTGTGGCATTGGGGAACCGATCGCGAAATCGCGAAAGAGCGAAAAAGGCCACCGACACGCATTTGGCGGAAAGGCCGCCTCTTCTTCTCTGATTTCGCGTTTTCGCCCTTTCGCGCTTTCGCGATTCCAACAACTATGCTGAAGTCTCCAGTTGCGGATCGAATCCAATGATCGGAACACGCGGCGACCGGGAGGGAGCGACCGATGAAAACTGAGTTGATCGAGACATTGACGAGCACGTTCGAGGCGCACGCGCAGCAGACGGAGAACGGAGTTGAATACTGGCTGGCCCGCGACCTTCAGCACCTGCTGGGGTACACCGAATGGCGCAACTTCACGGTGGTGGTCAGCAAGGCAAAAACCGCCTGCGAACGGTCGGGGCACGCGATCGGCGACCATTTTGTTGACGTCAACAAAATGGTCGACCTGGGCTCCGGCAGCCAGCGGGAAATCGACGACATCATGCTGACCCGCTACGCCTGCTACCTGACGGCCCAGAACGGGGACCCGAAGAAGCCAGAAATTGCTTTTGCGCAGACGGACGAGCACGTTGCCAACAATCAGGCCGTCCGCAAAACGTTGCTCGCGCGAGGGATTCCTCCGGAGAGCCTGCCGCCGGCGCGATTGCACATGCGGGTATGCAGGTGTTTTGCGGGTTCATAGCGGCTGTGGAGAGAGGAGCCGGCGGCCGGCGAGAGGGGACAAGAAATGGAGCACCAGTGGTATTGCAAAGTTGCCGGAAAGGAGTACGGCCCAATTTCTGGAGATACTCTGCAGGAATGGGTGCAGACCGGGC
>JAMOAF010000530.1 GCA_023621895.1 Planctomycetota bacterium | reverse complement strand
CTACGCCAACTTCGGCTACTACAGCTACGACCCGGAAGAAAAGGCCTACCCGATTGGCGGCCAGCTCTGCCGGCTCAACCTGGCCAGCGGCGAGGTGCGGGTCCTGCTCGACGATCCGAGCGGGGGCGTCCGCGATCCGCAGGTTCACTACGACGGGGGCAAAATCCTGTTTTCCTACCGGCCCGGCGGCACGGAGCACTACCACCTCTACGAGATCAACGCCGACGGCTCCGGCCTGCGGCAGTTGACCGACGGACCGCACGACGACATCGAGCCGGCCTACCTTCCCGACGGCGACATCGTCTTCTGCTCCTCGCGCTGCAACCGCTGGGTGGCGTGCTGGAAGGTGCCGGTGGCCAACCTCCACCGCTGCGGCGCCGACGGCGGGAATCTGCGGATGATCAGCAGCAACGCCGTCACGGAGAACACCCCGGCCGTGCTCCCCGACGGGCGCCTGCTCTACACCCGCTGGGAATACAACGACCGCAGCCAGCTCGCCTACCACCACCTCTGGACGATCAACCTCGACGGCACCGGCCAGATGACCTACTTCGGCAACATGCATCCGACCGGCATGGCTTACGCTCTTGCCGGCCGCAATGGCAACACGGTGAACTACGCCAACGTGCCCGGCGCGGAAGCGATGCTCGACGCGAAACCGATTCCCGGCACCCGCCTGGTGGTGTCGGTCTTCTCGCCGGGGCACGGCCGCCCCGAGCACGAAGGATTCCTGACGATCATCGATCCGCGCCTGGGTCCGGATCATCAGCCATCCGCGCGGCGGATCCATCCCGGCGGCAACTGGCGAGACCCCTACCCCCTCTCGGCAACCCGATTCCTGGCGGCTCGCGGTCGCGATCTGTTTCTGCTCGACGACCAGGGCCGCGCCGCGAAGCTGTTCTCGCTTGGCGATCCCCGCCCCGAGATGCGTCTCCATGAACCGGCCCCGATCCGCCCCCGCCATCGCGAGCGGCTGACCGCCGCCCGGATCGACGCCGCCCGGCCGACCGGCCGGTTCGTCCTGGCCGACGTGACGCGCGGCAGAAACATGGAGGGCGTGGCGCGGGGCGAAATCAAGAAGCTGCTCGTGCTCGAACAGCTCCCCGCCCCGTTCCACAACAGCCCCGGTTTCGACGGCATCAGCCTCTGGGGGCCGTTCACGATCGCCCGGATCCTCGGCACGGTGCCGGTCGAAGAGGACGGCTCGGCCTGTTTCGAAGCGCCGGCGATGCGGAGCCTGTTCTTCGTGGCGCTCGACGAACACGAACTGGCCGTCAAGAAGATGCAGAGTTTCGTCACGCTCCAGCCCGGCGAAACCACCAGCTGCGTGGGCTGCCACGAGCCGCGGACGGTCACCCCGGCGAACCCCGGCGAGGCGACGCTCGAACCGATCGACGGCGTGCCACAGATCGTCGACTTTCGCCGCCACATCCAGCCGATCCTCGACCGCCACTGCGTCAGGTGCCACAGCGAGGGCAACCCCGACGGCATCACCTGCCTGGCCGGCGCGCGGGGCGTCCCCTCGCACGGCCGGGGGCGCGTGCTCTCGTCCTATGTCGAACTCGTCCAGCAGTTCGAGGAAGTCGTCGATGGCCGCAACGCCCACGGCAATCGAGCCCCGCGGCAGATCGGCAGCGCGGCGAGCAAGCTGATGACCCGGATCGACGGCAGCCACTACGAGGTCAAGGTCTCGCCGCAGGAAGCCCGCACGATCCGCCTCTGGCTCGACTCCGGCGCCGTGGCCAACGGTACCTACGCGATCATGGACGGCGGCACGCCGGAGCGGCCCAGCGAGCAGTACGTGCGCGAGATGAAACGCTACGGCCTCCTGCCGCCGGACTTCAACCCGAAAACCACGTCGATCGACGTCTACGCGGTGGACGAGGCCTATTTCCGCTCCTTCTGGCACCAGCCAGAAAGGGCACGCCACTGATTGACCGCCCCCGCCGCGTTCCCAATCGCCCGCGGCGAACCATCCACGCTGCCAAGTTCCAGCTTGGGAACGCCGGCTTCAGACCGGCGCGCCTCTCCGGCTCAAAAACTCCGGCTTGGGAACGATGGAGAACAACCCGGCGGCTTTGAAAATCGGCTCAAAAAGGACCTGCATGATGCTGACCGTAGAGTTGTTGGCCGCTTTTCTCGAGCGGATTGCGCCACTGCGGCTGGCCGAAGACTGGGACAACGTGGGACTGTTGGTCGGCGATCCGCAAGGCCCGGTCCGCCGGGTGATGACCTGCCTGACGATCACGCCCCCGGTGGCGGCCGAGGCGATCGAGCAGAACGCCGATCTGATCGTCGCCCACCATCCGCTCCCCTTTCAACCGCTCAAGCGCGTTACGCCCGAGACGCCCACCGGCCGGATGCTGCTCGACCTGATCGCTGCTCAAATCGCCGTCTACAGCGCCCACACCGCCTACGACTCGGCAAGCGACGGGATCAACCAGCGCCTGGCGCGCGGCTTGGGCCTCCGCGGCGTTTTTCCCTTGACATTCTCCGCCGCGGGGATCGGCGCCGGGCGGATCGGTTGGTTCGAGGAGCCGATCCGCCTGGGCGAACTGGCCGAATCCGTCAAGGGGTTCCTCCGCCTCGAGCGCGTCCAGATCGTCGGGGCGGCCGACAAGCTGATTCGCATGATGGCGATCGCGTGCGGGGCGGCGGGCGAGTTTCTCGAACACGCCCGGCAAGCTTATTGCGACGCCATGCTGCTGGGTGAAACCCGATACCACACGTATCTGGAAGCGGAGGCGGCGGGGATCGGCCTGATCCTGCCCGGCCATTATGCCAGCGAACGCTTCGCCATGGAGTGCCTGGCCGACATCCTGGCCGGCGAGTTCCCCGCGCTCGACATCTGGGCGAGCCGGTCCGAATGCGATCCGGTCCGCTGGGTCTGATCCGAACGTTTTATGTTCGGTGGTTTGTATTGCGGCTGGAATCGCGCTGCGGCGGCGCTGGTGTGTTGGCCGTACGGAAGACGACGGGCCGGGAGGCGGGTGTTACGGAGAACGACGGGCCGGGAGGCGGGTGCTACGGAAGATGGCGGGCCGGGAGACCCGTGCTACGGAAGATGGCGGGCTGCACGTCCTTTTCCCAGTCGGCCAATAGCCCCTTTAGGCGCGCGGCTTCCGCCGGCAGCTTTTCCAACAGGTCGTTCTGCTCCGAGACATCGCGGCCGAGGTCGAACACGTGTTCCTCCGCCCGGCCCTGGTCCGTTCGCCGCACATACTTCAGATCGCCGTCGCGGACGGCGCACCAGGTCTGATCGCCGCGCCGGCCGCGCCAGAAGAGCGTTCTTTTCAGCGGAGGCCGGTTCTCGGCGACCAGCTTGAGAACGTCGACGCCGTCCAGCTTTCGCCCCTCGGGGACCTTTGCACCGGCAATCCGGAGGATCGAGGCGGAAAAGTCGAACGTCGCGCAGACCTGGTCGCTGGTCGTGCCGGGCGGGATCACGCCGGGCCAGCGGACGATTCCCGGCACGCGGATGCCGCCCTCCATCGTGCTCCCCTTGATGCCCGACAGCGGCGCATTCCGCGCGCTCCGCGTGCCGCCGTTGTCGCCGGCGAAGAAGACGACGGTCTTCTCGCGCAAGCGCCGCTCGTCGAGCGCCGCGAGGATCTTGCCGATGCACTGGTCCATCCGCTCGATCATCGCGATGTAGACCTCCGGCGGCGCTTTGCCTTGGTCCCAGAGGGAAGAATCGAGCGGCAGCGGATCGCGCTGGCGGTCGCCGGGCGCCTGAAACGGCGAATGGGGCGCGGTGAACGCCACGTAGGCGAAGAACGGCTGGGCGTGTTGCTCGTCGATGAATCGGATCGCCTCGTCGGCCACCATGTCGGTGAAGTAGCCTTCGCGGCAGACCGGGTTGCCATCGACGAAGAGGTTGTAGCCGGCCAGGTTGTCGAGGTAATGAAAGTAGTCCATGCCGCCGCCGATGCAGTACAGCGTGCGTTGGAAGCCGTGGAGGTGGGGAGCGAACTTGGGCTCGTATCCGAGGTGCCACTTGCCGGCGATGGCCGTCGCGTAGCCGGCCTGGTTGAGCATCCGCGCAAGTGAAGTCTCTTCGACCGGCAGGCCCAGGTCGTTCGACTGGCGGAGCCGCGCCGCGTCGTCGTAGCGGCCGATGTTGCCGGTTCCGATTGCGCACTCGAGGCCGCCGACGCGCTGCTGGTAACGACCGGTGAGGAATGCCGCGCGCGTCGGCGTGCATTCGGGGCCGTTGGCGTAGAACTGGGTAAAACGCACACCCTCGGCCGCCAGTCGATCGAGCACCGGCGTGCGGACGTCTCCGCGGCCATAACAGCCCAGGTCGCCGTAACCGAGGTCGTCGGCAAGTATAAAAACGATGTTTGGTACACTCGGATTGTCAGCGCAATATGCGATTTTTCCAGAGTATGTTGACAAGAATGCCGCCAAGATGCTTAGTATGAGTGTAGCAACTTCGTGTAGTAAATGGCGGCGTATTGTTCGCCGAACTGTCGAGATAGTTCCCGTGTTTTCGAGCATTGTGCGGATCTCCATCAGGACCAGAGAGGCTGCCGGTTTGGATCGTCGGCGACAAGACTCATGTGGTCGTCCAGTATCCGCGCCCGGGATCGGCAAGTCAACGAACCAGAACATGGCGCGATCCTTGAAAGGCAAAAGGAGGAACTGGCTTGGGACGTAAGCGAAAGCAACGAAGGCAGCCACACGGTTCCGCCTGGCTCTGGAAGCAGACCGGCTGCTGGTACTATACCCAGCCGGGCACGAAGAAACGGATCCCCCTGCTGGACGACCACGTCCAGCGGATCCGTGGCAAGGAAAACCGCGTGGCCGCCCAACTGGCCCTAGCTCGGGAAAAGACAAGCGAGGCAGGGGAAGGTGAGGAGATCCCAGACAGCAGGAAGTGGCTGGTAGCCCGCGTTTGTTCAGAGTACCTGTAGTACTGTGCGCATAGCCTTGCCAAGGGCACGGTCAGTCGAGGCCACCGGGACAGTGCAACCAGCTGGCTCAACGACTTCTGCCAGTATTGTAAGCTCTGCCGGTGGGAGAACTCAAGAAGACACACGTCACAGGTTGGCTGGAGAGCCATGCCACATGGCGGAGCCCTGCGACCCAACGGAGCGTGCTTCCGGTTGTCCTGGCAGCCTTTAACCGTGCCGAACAGAGTCACCATCTCGCCAATCCGCTGAAGGGTCTGAAGAAGCCGGCTTCCAGGCCGCGCGTGAGTTCATTCAGCGCCGCGCGTGAGAAGGCGTTGTACGCAGCCACGGACGAATGCTTCAAATACTTCCTGTTCGCGGCAATTCACACGGGTCTGCGACCCTTCTGCGAATTGGCCCGGATCACAGCGGATGACATCGAGGAGACCGATCGGGGGATGATGTGGCGGGTGTACTCCTCGAAGACCAAGAAGACACGAAAAATTCCCGTGCGTCCCGAAGTGGCCGACCTGGCCCGCCGACTCATCAAGACAGCCCCCCGAGGAAGCGGGTTGCCGCTGTTGCGGAACACTTGCAGGAAGCCGTGGGAACGCATGACCGGTGTCGCTCGGTTCATTGCCATCAAGAAGAAGCTGGGTTGGGACAAGGACCCCGTGAAGAGAGGGTATTCCTGCTACACGTGCCGGCATACGTTTGCCCACCGCATGTTGGCCGGCTACTTGCCACAGTGGCGGTCGAAGCGGTCCCCGGGCAGATCGGGAATCGGGCTGTTCAGACGTTGGCAGAGGTCGCTGGCCGCCGCGTGGATGCTCAGATGCTGGACGGCCGCCCATAGATCGAGCTGGGTTCCCGCGGAGTGGCAGCGGAAGCAGCGGTAGCGGTGACAGTCGAGATTCACCGAGAAGGACCGGCTGTCGCGCCCGGAAGCCCGGTGGATTGGACAAGGGCCGCGGAGCCGAGCGCCGAGACGAGTCGTGGGGGCGAAGCCCAGCAGGTCCAGCACCTGCTGGATCGTGATCTGCGCGCGGACTTGTTTCAAATCGATTCCCGGCATGATGGGCTGCGGGCAAGCGGACAACGGCGACGCCAGGGACTGACCCGAACAGAGAAGAGGCCCGGGTAGCTACCCCGTCGACTTGCGACGCGGCTTGGATCGGGGGGCCACGGCGATTGCCTGCGGCGCGGGCTGCTCGGTGCGATGGGCGCGGTAGGAGCGGCCCTCCATTTTTCAGTCGAATCGCCCCGTCCACGAGGCGGTCGAGGATCGCCATCGCCAGGGGGGCGTCACCCAGGTAATCGGCCCAGGCCTCGAAGCTGATGTTGGTGACCATGGCCGTGGAGCGTTCCGGGCCGCGGCGGTCGATCGCCTTGTAGAGCAGGCTCGCCGCCTGGCCCGACTCGGCCCGCTCGATCTTTTCGAAGCCGAATTCGTCGATAATCAACAGATCGAAGTTGGTGTAGTAGCGGAGTTGCTGGGGAAGCGTGTGGTCGGCCAGCGACGCGGTCAAGTCCAGCAACAAGTCGGCGCTGGTGGTGTAGCGGACTCGGTAACCGCACGCGCAGGCCGCTCTTCCCACAGACTGGACGATGCGGCTTTTTCCCACGCCGCTTTGGCCGGCGATGACCAGATTGTTTCCCCGGCGAATGAACTCTCCGCTCGCCAGGGCTTCGATCTGCCCGCGGTCGATGGCCGGGGCGTTAAAGCCCCAGTCGAATCTATGTGGCGCACCACATAGGTTCGATTTCTCTTTCAATCCCTCAATCAACCGCCAGCAGGTGTACGAACTGGCCACCTGCCGTTTCATCCGCGAAGCCAAGGACGTGCTTTGGCTCGGCCCCCCGGGCGTCGGCAAGTCGTTCCTGGCGCAGGCCCTGGGCTATCAGGCGATCAAGTCGGGCTCTCTCGTCTACTACCGCTCGGTCTTCGATGTGGTTCGCGACTTCATGCAGGACGAGGCGTTCGCAGGCCAGGACAAGGTGTTGGCCAAGTACCTCAAGCCAGACTTGTTGCTGATCGACGACATGGGAATCAAGCAGCTCCCCAACCGAAGCGGCGAGTTCCTCTTCGAGATCATTATACGCCGCTACGAACTGAAGAGCACGATGATGACCAGCAATCGTCCGCTGGAGGATTGGGGCAATCAGAAACAACTCGAGCCGAGGTTTTCGATAATCGCCCGAGCGGACGCCTTCGGGGCAGCAACAGTATCTCGATGCTAGCCCTGAGCAGAACCGAATTCTACCGTGCATCGTACACGTTCACCGAGCGGAAGATGTCCAAGAGACGCTTATCGCCGGCCGTGTTCTTTGTGGTTCCGTAGTGCCCGGTGCTGGGAGTTGTGCTCATGAACTTCTTGGTCATGGCGGGCAACGCATTGTAGAAAGCAAAGACGCTGCTGGGAGTGCAAAGCTCATCGGCAAAGCCCGTGCACACGTAGATGTCGCACTGGATGCGCGGAGCCAAGTTCACCCCATCGTGGTACGCCAGCGTGACCGCACGACGCGGATCGGCCTCAATGCGGGCGATGCCCAGCTTGCCACGGTAAAGCCCCGCCGCGTCACGCCCCTGCTTGTGGCCGTTGTATTCGCAACCACTGGGCACGCTCACGACCGCGATTGTAACATCACGATCCAACCCAGCCGCGGCGATCGTTTGAATACCGCCCAAACTGCCGCCGGATACCACGAGTTCCTTGTGGTTCCATTGCTGACGGCTCTTGATGAAATCCAACGCACGCATCGCCCGCAGATACATCTCGTGGCCAGACCACGTATCGCGGTCCGTATCGCCGGCTTTTCCGCCCTCTTCATACCAGGTCCGCGACATCTTCTTGTATTCCTCTTCCGTCGTGCCGGTGGGCAATCCGTGCCAACTGACGTACAGGGCCAAGGCCCCCTTGGACGCCATTTCCATGGCCCCCTTCCTGCTCGCATCTTGCCACACTCTGCTCTGATAGTTGACATAAGCAGGCAGACTCTTCGGCCTCGCGCCGACGGGCACGGCCAGATAGCCGGTCACGGGAGTGCGGCCGAGGCACTTGACCTCGACGCTGTAGCACTTGACCTTGCCCCGCAAAGCCCGGGGGACATCGACCTCGGTCAACTTCGGGTCCAGCGGCACCTGATCGAGCGTGAAGCGGCAGGAAGCCCAGTATGCGTCGAAATCCGCGGGACGAGAATCGAGTGCTTTGATCTTGTCGGCGTCGTACATGGCGCCAATCTCGCCCACGATCGTAGGTTTCATCCTGTGTTTGAAAACCCCCTCGCCATGAAGCGGATTGCCGTCGGGGCCGATGATCTCAAACCCGAAGTAGAGCCAGCCGGGACGGTCCATCGACGCCCTGATTGTCACGGCCTTGCCGTCACAGATGAACTCATCCTGGCGCAAGATGTCGCGTTCACGTTTCACGGTGCAACGCAGCTTTTCACCCACGGCCGGCTTGCCGTCGCTCGTCAGTGTGGCGGTGCAGACCGTCTCTTCGCCAACCTTGTAGAAGCCGTCGCTCTTGTCGAGACGAACGTCAACTGAATAGCCGGCAAATGCGGCTGTCGAGGTGATCGCCAAGAGTCCATGGATCAACACGGCCAGTTTCATGTTATGCCTCATGTTGCGTCTGGCGGCGGCATACTCCACATGGCCCAATTCCAAGAGACGGGCCAAGGGACGACATTCCCCGGCGCCGCAGGTTATTTGGCGTTCTTCAACTCTCTGTATTTGGCCTGGATGACGTCGAGCTTGTCGGTGAGGATGAAGTCGACGCCGAGGTCGAGGAGTTCGTGGAGTTTTTCGGGCTCGTTACAGCCGAAGTAGCTGATCTTGACGCCGGCGTCATGCAGGAGCTTGACGTCGCTCGCGGAGCAGGGGGTGATGAGCTGTAGGAAGTTGCAGCGGTGATCGACGGTCTGGGTGGCGTAGAGGGTGCTCTCGTCGGGCGTCCAGGCAACGTTGCGCTTGCCGGTGCGGTTCATGTTGCAGGAGAGAATCCCGGGG
>JAMOAF010001054.1 GCA_023621895.1 Planctomycetota bacterium | reverse complement strand
TCTCGCTGACGAGGTATCGGTTGTGGATTTGGAGGGCCTTGGGCAGCCGGTAGCCTTCCCGGGCGGCGGGGAGCGGCGCGGCGGCGCCTTCCTCGGGCTCCGGGGGCCGGCCGCCGGGATCGCCCCAGTGGCGGTCGAGCCGGTGGAGCGACAACTCACCGCCGGATGGTCCCCAGCGCGGCGCGGCGGACTGGTCCGCTGCGGCCGGTTCGGACGAGCCGCCGCGCTGCCATCCGGCGATTTCGCCCTTGGCCCAGTCGACGACCTGCTGCTGAATCCGCTCCGCCGGCCAGTCCTCGTCGCGCGCGCCGGAATCCGGCCCCGCGGGCAGCGCCACGCGCGTGGTCAGGTCGGTCGAGAGGAATCGCGTGCGGAGCGCCGAGAGCAATTGGCTGTAGATCCGGCTCGAGTCCTGGAAGCGGACTTCAAGCTTGGTGGGATGGACGTTGACGTCGACCATCTCCGGCGGCATGTCGAGCGAGAGCACGGCGATCGGGTAGCGGCCGGTCATCAACATGCCGCGGTAGGCCTCGCCCAGGGCGTGCTGGAGGGACCGGTCGCGGATCGAGCGGCCGTTGAGGAACAGGTACTGCATGCGGTTGTTGCTGCGATTCTGCCCCGGGTGGGCGACGTGTCCGGCCAGCCGGACGGGGCCGTCGGCGCTCTCGACCGGGATCATCGCCTCGGCGATCGGCCGGCCCAGCAGGGCGGCGATCCGCTCCAGCCAACTGCCGGCCTCGGGCAAGTCGAAGACAAGCCGCTCGTTGTGCCGCAAGGTGAAATGAATCGAGCGCCACGCCAGGGCGATCCGGGTGAAGGCCTCGCTGATGTGCCCCAGCTCGGTCTGCGGCGACTTGAGAAACTTGCGGCGGACCGGCGTGTTGTAGAACAAGTTGCGGACCTCGATGGCCGTGCCCGGCGGAGTACCGCAGGGGGCGACCTGCCCGGCAACGCCGCCGACGACCTCGATTTCGGCCCCGGCGGCATTCGGGGCCGTGCGGCTGCGGATCGCCAGCCGGCTGATTTCGGCGATCGACGCCAGGGCCTCGCCGCGGAAGCCGAGCGTGGCGACGCAGAACAGGTCGTCGGCGGTGGCGAGCTTGCTCGTGGCGTGGGCGGCGACGGCCAGAGGGAGCTGCTCGGGCTCGATTCCCGATCCGTTGTCGACGATCCGGATCAGGTCCGAACCCCCGGCCGTCACGGAGACGTCGATCCTCGTTGCGCCGGCGTCGACGGCGTTTTCCATCAACTCCTTGACGACGCTGGCGGGCCGTTCGATGACCTCGCCCGCGGCGATCTTGTTCACGATGCTCTGCGACAGCTTGTGGATTGGCCCCATGGAGTGCACTTCGCGTTCGGCGATTGATCAGAGCTGGTATTCTTTGATCTTCCGGTAGAGTGTCCGTTCTCCGATCCCGAGCATGTTGGCGGCTTCTTCGCGGTTGCCGTCGGTGACCCTCAGCGTCTCGGCGATGAACAGCCGTTCGATCTCCTGGAGCGGCTTGCCCACCAGCGCGGCGAGCGAATTGCCCGGCGTTTCGGCGGCGGGCGAGGACGGTTCGGCAAGCTCGTCGGGCAGGTCGTCGCAGTCGAGCAGCCCATCGTAGTCGACGACGATCATGCTCTCGACGACATTCCGCAACTGCCGGACGTTGCCGGGCCAGTCGTAGGCCAGGAGCCGGCGGCGAGCGGCCGAGGAAACGCCCTTGATCTGCTTGTCGTGCTGCTTGGCGAACTGCTTGATGAAGTGCTCAATGAGCGCGGGGATGTCGGCGCTGCGCTCCAGGAGCGTCGGCAGGCGGATCGTGACCACCTTCAGCCGGTGATACAGGTCGCGGCGGAAGACGCCCTGCTCGATGGACTCTTCCAGATCGCGGTTGGTCGCCGAGAGGATGCGGACGTTGACGTGGATCGGGTCATTCGAGCCGACTCGGGTGATCTGGCTGTTTTCCAGCACCCGGAGCAGCTTGATCTGCGTGGCCATCGGCATGTCGCCGACTTCGTCGAGAAACAGCGTGCCGCCGTGCGCGTATTCGAATTTGCCGACGCGGTCGGCCGAGGCGTCGGTGAAGGCGCCTTTGACATGGCCGAAAAGCTCGCTCTCGAGGATGTTCTCGCTCAGCGCTGCGCAGTTCAGCGCGACGAAGGGCTTGTTCTTCCGCGGGCTGTTCTGGTGGATCGCCTGGGCCACCAGCTCCTTTCCGGTGCCGGTTGCGCCCTCGATCAGAACGCTCGCCTTGGTCGGCGCGATCCGCTTGAGCCGCTCGATCACGTCGCGCATCTGCGGGCTGTCGCCGACGACTCCCTGGAACCCGAATTTTTCGTCGAGGCGGCGGTGCAACTCGAGATTCGTTCGCCGCAGGGTGGCGCTCTGGGCGGCCTTTTCCGTGACGGTGCGCAATTGGGCGATGTCGAGCGGCTTGAGCAAGTAGTTGAAGGCGCCCTGCTGCATCGCGGTCACGGCCGAAGGGATGCTGCCGTGGCCGGTCATCAGGATCACTTCGGCGTCCGGCAGGTCGTTTTTTGCCTTGGCGAGGATCCCCAGCCCATCGACGTCGGTCATCACCAGGTCGGTGACGACCACGTCGTAGTCGCCCTCCTCGATCATCCGCACCCCCTCCTTGCCGCTGGTCGCGATCCGGCAGGAGTAGCCCACCCGGTCCAGGCATTCCTCGACCGCCAAGGCGTGGGCCCGATCGTTGTCGACGATCAGCACCCGAACCGGGCTCTGGTCGCCGGCGGAGTCTGTTTGCTTCGAGTCTTTGGCTGTCATACTCATTCGATCATCCGGCACTAGGTCTCGCGGGCGGCCTCCAGCCGGGGTGGGAGCGGCAGCTTGATGGTGAATTGCGTGCCGCGTCCCAGTTCGCTTTGCAGCGAGATGCTCCCGCCGTGCGCCTCGATGATTTTCCGGGTCGTCGGGAGGCCCAGCCCGGACCCGGAACCCTTCGTGGAGAAAAATGCGTCGAAAACCTTGGCCTGCGTCTCCTTGTCCATGCCGCAACCGGTGTCGATCAGGTCCAGGACCACTCCGTCGCCGACGGCGCTCGTGCGAACCACGAGTTGGCCGCCGTGGGGCATTGCCTGCTCGGCGTTGAGCACCAGGTTGAGCAGGGCGCCGTGAAACGACTCCCGGTCGAGCAACACCGTGGGCAAATCGGGGGCGAGGTAATCGACGATCTCGATTCCCGCCCCGGCGGCCTTGGGGCGAAAAAAATCGATCGCCTGCTTGACCTGGAGATTGAGGTTGCTCGGCTCCTGGTTGAGCCGGCGGACCTTGGCGAAGCTGAGGAAATTGTCGAGCAGTTCCTGGAGCCGGCGGCACTCGCGCTGAACGACCTCGACCTTGGCCAGGGCCCGCCGCTCGCGCTGGCTCTCGCAATTGGCGAAATCCTCGGCGAGCAGCTCCATGTTGAGGCGAATCGTCGAGAGCGGGTTCTTGATCTCGTGGGCCAGGGCCCCGGCGATTCGGGCAATTTCCGTATACTGGTCGACAAGCCGCTGGCGATCGTCTTGGGTCTTGGTGTCGGTCGGTGCCATCGCGCATCGCCGGCCAGCGGCGCTCTGTTGAACGAGGAACGGGCTATTGAAAACCGCGAAGGAATCGGGCAGGCGTCCAAGGACAATCCCCCCCAGAAGGCCGTTTTGCCTTCAGCCCGGCCGGGTTCTCACGACCGGCCGATTCTCAATCGTCGGAGTCTGCTTCGTCGTCGTCGCCGTGCTTGCCGGCATTCAGCTCGCGCATCGCGGCGCGGTGGCTGAGCTTGACACGGTCTTGATCATCGACGGCGATCACCTTGACCTTCATCCGATCGCCCACGTGGCAGACATCCGAGACGTTCGAGACGTACTGGTCGGACAGTTCGCTGATGTGGCACAAGCCGTCCTTGCCGGGCAGGATTTCCACAAAGGCGCCGAAATCCTTGATGCTGATCACCTTCCCGTCGTAGATTCGTCCGACCTCGATCGAAGCGGTCAAGGCCTCGACTTGGGCCATCGCCGCCTCGGCGCCCTCCATCGACGAGCAGGCCACGGTCACCACGCCGTCGTCGTCGACGTCGATCGATGCGCCGGTGTCCTCCTGGATCGCGCGGATCGTTTTGCCGCCCGGCCCGATCAACAGGCCGATCTTCTCCGGGTCGATGGTGGTCCGCAGCAAGCGCGGCGCCCACTTGGACGTGTCCCCGCGCGGCCGTGAGATCGTCGTCAGCATGTTGCGAAGAATCTCGATCCGGGCCTCGCGCGATTGCTTGAGCGTGGCCCGGAGGATGTCTTCGTTGATGCCGTCGATCTTCAGATCGAGTTGGATTCCGGTGATTCCGTTCTGCGTTCCGGCGACCTTGAAGTCCATGTCGCCGAAATGATCCTCGTCGCCGATGATGTCGGTCAGCAGCACCCAGTTCTCCCCCTCCTTGACCAGGCCGGTCGAAATGCCGGCCACCGGGTTGCTGATCGGCACGCCGGCCGCCATCAAACCCAGGGTCGCGCCGCAGACGCTGGCCATCGAGCTGGACCCGTTCGATTCGAGGATGTCGGAGATGATCCGGATCGTGTAGGGGAAGTCGTCGGGCGAGGGGAGCACCGACTTGACGCTGCGTTCAGCCAGCGCGCCGTGGCCGAACTCGCGCCGCCCGGGGCCGCGGATCGGGCGGCACTCGCCCACGGAGAACGGCGGGAAGTAGTAGTCGAGCATGAACTTCTTGCTGTACTCCTCGACCAGGCCGTCGACGCGCTGTTCATCGCGCGGCGTGCCGAGCGTAACCGTCACCAGGGCCTGCGTCTCGCCCCGCTGGAACAGGGCCGAGCCGTGAACGCGCGGCAGCAGATCGACTTTGCAGGTGATCGCCCGGAGTTCCCTTGGGCCGCGGCCGTCGGGCCGCGTGCCGGCAAGGATCAGATCGCGGACCACCCGCTCTTCGAGGTCGTGCCAGCAACGGCGGAACTCTTCCGGATCGATCGCCCCCTCGGCCGCGGGGTCGGGGATGATCTCGGCAAACGCCTTGTCTCTCAGGCTGGCGACCGCTTCCGCCCGTGCCTGTTTGCCCTCCGTTTGCTTGGCCGCCTTGAACGCTTCGTAGTAGGTTTCCTTGAGCCGCGCGCCAAGGCCGCCGTCGCACGGCGCGACGAATTCCGCCTTCTTGGGCTGGGCCTTCTCGATAATCTCCCGCTGCAAGCCGCAGAGCTCGGCCACGTAGCCCTGCGCGGTCATGATCGCATCGGCCATCAGGTCTTCGGGCATCTCGCGGGCGAACCCCTCGATCATCAGGATCGCCGATTCCGAGCCCGAGATGATCAAGTCCAGGTCGCTCATCTCCAGCTCGTCGTTTGTCGGAAATGGCACGAACTTGCCGTCGATGAGTCCAAGGCGGACCGAAGCGATCGGCCCCTGGAAGGGGATTGGCGAGAGCCCCAGGGCGAGGGATGCCCCGTTCATCGCAAGCACGTCGCCATCCGTCTGGCGATCGCTGGCCAGGACGAAGGCCTGGATCTGCACTTCGTCCAAATATCCGCGCGGAAACAGGGGTCGGATCGGCCGATCGATCAACCGCGCGGTGAGCGTCTCCTTGAGAGTCGGCCGCCCTTCGCGCTTGAGAAACCCCCCCGGGAATTTGCCCGCGGCAGCCACGCGCTCGCGATAGTCGCACGTCAGCGGGAAAAAGTCGATTCCCGGACGCGGGGGGCCGGTGACGACCGTCGCCAGCACAACCGTCTCGTCGTAGCCGATCAGGCAGCTTCCCGCCGCCTGCTTCGCGAGTTCCCCAGTTTCAAACCAGAATGTCTTGTTCCCGATCCGTTGTTCAGCACGTACTTTCAATGTTCGTTCCTACCTTCACCTGCAAAACGGGCGTTTGGCAGACGCGCCGATCGCACTGGCGCACAAGAAACGCACGCCCGGCGCGCGCACGGCACCCCGAAATCGTTGCGCAAGATTCAGACTGCAAAATGCCTTCTGAGGACATTGTGCCGCGCGCTGGACCGATCTGGCGATCGTGAGAAGAAGACTATCGCGCTACTTGCGGATGTTGAGCCGGCGGATGATGTCGAGGTACCGCTGCGGGTCCACCTTCTTCAGGTAGTCCAACAAACGACGACGACGACTGACCAGCATCAAGAGACCTCGCCGACCAGCAAAATCCGTCTTGTGGCTTCGCAAATGGTCCGTGAGTCCGTTGATCCGACTGGTAAGAATGGCGATTTGGACATCGGCGGAACCCGTGTCTTGATCGCCTCGTTTGAACTGATCAATCAGTTCCGACTTCCGCTCTTTGGTAATAGTCATCTGCTACCGTGTTTCTTGTCGTACGGCCGGCCTCCGCCGCTTCTTTCGAAGCACGATCCTCCCACCGATTCTGCCAACAACCTCAACTACTCTAGTCATGGCCAACTTACAAGATCGTCATTCTACCAGCCGGAGTCTATTTTGCAACGGGGGTTCGCCCCGAGAACGTCGGAAATGCGAATCCGCCCCTCACTCGCCCCCCGTGTGGCGGGTATCCACGCCCGTCGCCTCTCGTTTACGGCCGGACTGCCGATCAGCAGGAAGCCAGTTCGGGGATGGCCGGCTCGGCGATCGGTTCGATCTGGATGCCATCGTGCCGGTGGACGGCGTTTCCGCCGGAGTGTCTGGCCACGTCGACTGCCTCTTCCAGCCGTGCCAGGAGTTGCCCCGGATCGTCGCCATCGAGGGCGACCGTCGCGCCGCCGCTGATCGTCACCTTGTGGAGGCGATGCACGGCTTGCCGATACCGCTCGGCAAAGTAGCAAGCGCCTTCCAGGTCGGTCTGCGGCATGATCGCCATGAAGGTCTGGCCGCTGAATCGTGCGACCAGGTCGGTTTCTCGCGCGATTTCGGTGAGAATTTCGGCGAGTTGCTGCAAAACCCGGTCGCCGTGGAGACTGCCGTCGATGTCGCTGATCCGGTGGAACTGGTCGATATCGAACAAGGCGGCGGCAAATCCGGTGCGGTAACGCCACATCGCCGCGAATTGCGAGGCGAGCGATTCCTCGACAAGCTGCCGGTTGGCGATGCCCGTCAACGGATCGGTCCTCGACGCCGTCAGGTTGGTCAGGTGGTTGGTCTGCTCGCGAATCCGGTCATACGCGCTGGCGATCTGGCCGGCCAGTCGAAGCGTGGGAGTAAGTATCTGTTCGGCCTCGCGGGCGAGCGATCTGAGTGTCTCTTCGTCCTTGCCGCGCCGCTGCAAGTCGCCGATCCTTTTCTTGAATTGGGCCAACCTCGCGTGGTGCCGGGAGATGTTTCCGCGGACAGACCAGGCGATTCTCTCCAATTCGCGGGCGACGCTCGACGCGCGGCGAAGCTCGCTCCGCGAGCGCGCGGACCCTTCGGACCGCTCCTTTGACCGGCCAAGGCCGACCAGGTAACCCAGGGTCGCAACAAGCGCTAGGGCGACCGTGCTGGGAAGTTCAAACGGTATCGAGTCAAACATCGTCATGGCCTCAGAAACGGGCAATATCGCCCATCCAGGGGGTCAAAAGTTCTTCCGCGAACCCAATCCTCTCAAA
>JAMOAF010000130.1 GCA_023621895.1 Planctomycetota bacterium | reverse complement strand
TCCTGGAAACTCTCCACGGTGCCGCATTCCGGACGCTTCTCGAACACCTCGCGGAGCGCGGCGATCCACTTTTCGTTCGGGCGCGGTCCGTCGTCGTCCCGCGTGTAGGTAAGGCGGACCGGGGGCATCCCCGCGCGCGCCGGCACGTCCCAGTGGACGACAACCCAGGTGGGGAACGTCTCCTTGCACACGCCGCCCGGGCAGTCCTGGGAGCACTCGGCCGTTACGCGGATGATCGGCCGCTCTGCCGCGCCTTCTTGCGGATCCCATAGGGTCTCCATTTTCAGCGCCTTGAAGGTCGTGGCGAACAGGTGCGGAGCCCACCCGCCCAGATCGCCCCCGGAAAAGTCGCGCCACACGCGCCAGTTCGGGCTGACCCACTCGGGGTGGTAGGGCCGCGCCGCGGCCGGGCCCATCCACAGGTCCCAGTTGAAGCCCTCGGGCACGGTGTACGTGCCGGGGGTGCGGGTTCGCGGGCCGCCGCCGGCGTCGCCCATCCGCTTCGCGCCCTTCAGGTGCACCCTGCGGATCTCGCCCAGCGCGCCGGAGCGAACGATTTCGACCGCCCGCACGTTGTAGCCGCCCTGATTGCCCATCTGCGTGACCACCTTGTGCTTGGCGGCCAGTTCCGCCACCGCGCGGGCCTCGTGCACGGTCCGCGTCAGCGGCTTCTCGCAGTACACGTGCTTGCCGGCCCGAATCGATGCCGCCGTCACCGCCGCGTGGGTATGGTCCGGCGTGCAGACGATCACCGCGTCGATCTGCTTGCCCATCTTGTCGAGCATCACGCGGAAATCCTCGAACTTGGCCACGTCGGGAAACCGTTTGAAAACGGGCGCGGCGCGCCGGCTATCGACGTCGCACAACGCGACGACATCCGGACTCAGAAACCCTTGCCCCCGGCCGGTGCAACCGACCAAGGCGAGCGAAATCCGCTCGTTGGCCTGGTAGCTCCGGGCCGAGGCGGCGCGACGAAGGACCATCGCGCCCGCGGAACCCAACGCGGCTTGGGCCAGGAATCGACGACGACTGATGGAATCACTCATTGCGTGCTCCTTGGCAAGAACCTGCCTGTCGTGTGAAAACGGAAACCGGCCGTCAACGGCCGGCGCCGTGGACGATTATAGCACTTCGGACCGCGCGGCTTGACTCCCGCAAGAACATCAGCACGACGTCACTTGCCGGAGGCCGCCTGTTTGAGCGTCTCGAAGAGCTTCTCAGTTTGCCTCTGCGACCATTGTTCGACCAGCGCGGCAGCCGCCCGCCGCCGCCCCGCGGACAATTCTTCCAAAACTTTCTCCTTGAGCGACTCCTTGCTCGCATGGGTCGTCTGCTCAAGAGTCTCCCACAAGCGCGTGTTCCCCTCGGTCTTCGTGCCGAGCCGGTAGGCTTCGCCGTTGAGCAGCACGCCCGGCGCGCCCGTCTGCCCCATCAGGATCGGAAACGAGATGGCGCGAACGGGAAGCGTGACCCATGCGCAGGTGAACAGTTCGGGATGATTCGGGTCGATTTCGGCGGTCATCCCCGATATCGACGATTTGAAGCACATCGAGCGATCGCGCGCAACCCCATGGAAGAGGCCGAAATCGACCGGACCGTCCGATTCGCGGAGCTTGCGAGCGGCCGTGCCGTCGACGAACCGGCTGAAATACACCTTCTGATCGTGGACCTTTGAGACCACGTGCCGCGCGTTGTTGCTCACTTCGAGAATCGTTCCCGTCCGGTCGACGAACAGCCAGTGGGACCCGTTCACACTGCCCCCCGCCCAGTAGCCGCGCTTCACAAAATCCTCGATGATCGCCAGCGCTTCGGCGCAACTCGAAGCCCTTTCGGCGATGTGCCGCAACAGAGCGCCGCTCATCATCCCGCGGTACCGCGGCTCGGCCGGCTCGGGCAGCGGAAACGGCTGCAACTGCCGCGCCGCGTCGGAATCGTTCTTGCGCGTCAGGTGGGCGGGATAATCCGCCGAGCCGGCAAGCCCTTGGTCGTTGACCATCATCGAGCACCCGATCACGCTCGCGTCGGTCACGGCAATGAACTTGTTGATCCCCTCCACGGAGCTCTCGAGAACAAACGCCGCCTGCGGCCGGTCTTCGTTGTCGCGGGTTTTGTGAAACAGGATCGCACCGCCCTTGGTATGCTTGCGCGAGACGGCGTATGAAGTGCACTCGTTGAGGAAGAGATTCCTGACCTTGCCGGCGACGAACGAGACGTAAAGCTCTTCGTCGACTCCGGCCGCTCGGGCAATCGCCCTGGCCTCGACGAGCCAATGGGGCGCGATTTCGCCGGCAATCCGCGCCCACTCCTTGGAGCGCTCGACCAGCGTCGCTTCCGAGATTCCCGCCGCGGCGGCCTTCTTAAGGTAGAGGACGTCAAGGTCGTGCGCGATGGCCTGCTTGTTCACCTCGCCCCAGGTCTTGCCGACCTCTTCGGGAGTCCCCGCAAGGCGGACCAGGACGAGCCCCTCCGCGCCGGCCGGTGTTGCGGCGCCAATTGCCTCGGCTGGGGTGATGGAGACCAGCAGGAGGATTCCCGTTGACACTTGGATTAATCTGCCGTTCATGCGATGCTCTCCCGTTTCTGTTGAGCGTGGGTGCTGGTCGCACCGGCTCTGGTCTTGGAGCAGCAGGGACCAACAACCGGCCAATTGCCGCCATTGTAAGTCCGGGTCGTGGTCCAAACCAGAATCCAACGGATGGAAGGATGGATATCCGCGGAGCCGGCCGCCCAATGCGCCCACGCTGCAACGCCCTGGCCTGTTGCAGCGTGCCAAAGGGCGTAGATTCGCCGCGCGTCCGGAAATCGGCCTTTGCACTTTCCAGCCGGGCGGGTAGAACTTGTAAAAGTTACAAAGCCGGACCCGGAACGGACCCGCGGCCGAACAGCCCGATAGGTTCGAAAAAACACCGGAATTTGCGGCCTGACGGAGACGATCGCGAGGGGCAAGCGGTCTTTTGTGCGTTTTGGCCCGTTTTTTGCGTAATGGACGGTCCGGCGGCATGATGTCGCGGCCGTAAGGATACGGCCGATCCGCCGGACAACTCATGTACGGAGCAAGCGAGAGCATGGACGCTCGCCTTTCCCGCACGCTGCTGGTTGCAGCTCTGTTGGCCGCCTCGCTTGGCGCCAGCTACCCGACGCCCAATTTTCTCATCGAGACCCGCGATACCGGTCGCGCCGCGCTGTACGGTCAAACGGCCGAGCGACTGCGACGCGAACTGGCCATCGCTTGGGTCGGCGAGGAGATGCCCCGCTGGGCCGACCGCTGCCGGATCACCGTCGAGGTGGGGGAGCGGCTTGGAGCGGGCGGAGCGACGACGTTTCTGTTCGACCGGGGCGAGGTCTTCGGTTGGCGGATGACGATTCAAGGCCCCCACGAGCGGATACTCGACTCGGTCCTGCCCCACGAGATCACGCACATGGTGTTGGCAAGCTACTTCCGCTGCCCGCTCCCTCGCTGGGCCGACGAAGGAGCCGCCACCTCGGCGGAGCACCCCAGCGAGCGGATGCGGCACCGCAAGATGCTCGTCGAGTTTCTCCAAGACAATCGTGGGATTCCCTTCAACAACATGTTTGCAATGAAAGAGTATCCCCGGGACATCATGCCGCTTTACGCCCAGGGATTCTCGCTCGCCGAATACCTGATTCAGAACGGCGGAAGACGCAAGTTTCTAACGTTTCTAAACGATGGTCTGCAAAATGACCAATGGACCGCGGCGATCAGCCGCCACTACGGACATACCAGCCTCGGCACGCTTCAAAACTCTTGGCTCAACTGGGTGGCACGGGGCTTTCCGCAGATCGACGCGCCGAGGGCCCTGGCCGCCGATCAGCAAGCACCGCCGCGGGCAGCCCTGGCCAGCCAGTCGCGGCCGCGGCCCAACTTGATCTACCGCGACGGAGGGGGAACACAGCCTGCCGCCGACTTCGTTTCCCTCTCCCCCCAACCAGCCTCGGCCTTGAATTCTCCGATCAACTCTGCGGTCATGGATCAAGGGTCCGGCGGATGGCGCGCCTCGGGTGAAACGCCCGAGCCGCTCGCGCCCGAGCGTGCCGGCATCCTGGAGTCCGCCCCGCAACGGGCCCACCTGAGCCATCCCATGCCGCCCGAACGGCCTCGCCAAATCATCCTCCAGTGGGAGCGGCCGTAGACCTTTGGTCTTGTCCCGCTTCGGCTGCGAAGCTAGACTAGGAGGACTTCATCGAGTGGCCCACCTTGGTGGGAGCCATCCGACCAAAAGGGGTTTGCCGGCTTTGGCGTCGCGCAAGGGATGGTCTTGGCGGGCAGGCCGCTTGGCGTTTTTGCGAGCGTTGAGCTCCGACTTGAGCCTCCGCCTGTTTGGCGCGGGGACCATCCGCTAATTCTGCTGTCGTGTTTTTCCGGTTGCAGGTTTCGGTTGTCTGGTCGGTTTTGCGATAGGTTCGGGCGCATGCCCGGCCGAGGATAGTTTTTTGGCGGCGGATTGGCAGTCGAGTTGTATGCCGTCGCTGTGCGCCACGTGAGGGTTTTTCCGACCAGTGTATTGCGACAGCAGCTTCTGGGCGATCGCCCGTTTGGTGAATCTCCGCCCCCCGCGGGTCGCGCGCCTCTCCCTGACCGCCGGCAAGCGCCGCCTTTCCCTGTTTTTGCCCTTACCCCCGATTCTTTAAGACAAGAGAGCCATTTATGTGCCTGTCCAGAGTGTTTGCCGTCGCCGTGATCGCATTGAGCGTGCTGTCCGCGCCGGTTGTTTCCCAGGAGGTGGTTCCCCAGTTGTCGCGGCCGCTTGTCGTGCAGGACAAGGTCGTCGCCACGGTGGGCGCCGACAAGATCACCGAGACGGAGCTGAGCGACGCCGTGCGTTCCCAGTTGCAGGGGCAGCAGGTACCGCCCGAGACAATGAAGGAAATTCGCGGCATGATTCTCAATTCAATCATTGACGGGCGGCTGGTGAAGCAGTTCCTCGTGGCCAAGAAGATCACCGCCGACGCAAAGGATATCGACGGAGCGATTGCCGCAATCAAGAAGCAGGTGGCCGAGGCGGGCGTGGACTTTGCCCAGGCCTTGAAGGCCGAGGGCCTCACGGAGGAATCGCTCCGCGGGCAAATTGGGGAACAGATGGCGTTCAAAAAGTACGCCGAATCGCAGATCAACGACCAGAAGCTCCAAGAGCATTTCGCCGCTCATAAGCAGGAATTCGACGGGACGCAGGTCAAGGCCAGCCACGTGTTGATCAAGCTGGAGGAAACGAGCACTCCGCAGGACCGCAAGGCGGCTTCGGAGAAGATCGCGCTGATCCGCCAGGAGATCGTCGGCGGGCTGGACTTTGCCGCGGCGGCCAAGAAGTATTCGGCTTGCCCGAGCAGCGCCCAGGGCGGCGATCTGGGCTTCTTTGCCCGGCACGGCCAGATGGTCGAACCGTTCGCCGCGGCAGCCTTTGCCCTGCCTGTCGGCCAGGTCAGCCAGCCGGTGGAAACCGATTTCGGCTACCACCTGATCAAGGTGACCGAGACAAAGCCCGGCGAGATGACCTTTGACATGGCTAAGGACTCGGTGAGGCGGGTGCTTTTCATGGACTTGTGGCAAAATGCTGCCCGGGAGCAGCGCAAGGCCACCAAGGTGGAGATTTCCAAGGGATAACTGGGGGCGTGGTGCGTCCGCGTCGAAGGGGACGGGCGCTCAGTTCGGCCGCGCCCGCGAAGATTGGCCGGCCGAAAAGCGGACGATTCCCCCGAGGTGGACCGGCTCACAGATCGAGTGTTTCCTGTTTTGTGTGTGTGCGAGGAGATTCCGTTTGATGAACATTTATGTTGGCAACATGTCGTACGATACGACGGAAAGTGAACTCCGAGAGGCGTTCGCGGCTTTTGGGGAAGTCAGTCGCGTGAGCATCATCACCGACCGCGAGACGGGCCGGCCCCGCGGTTTCGCCTTCGTCGAAATGCCCAACGACGACGAGGGCAAAGCGGCGATCGAGGGCATGAACCTCCAGAAGGTGGGCGGCCGTTCGATCACGGTCAACGAAGCCAAGCCGCGCGAAGACCGCGGAGGCGGCGGTGGCCGCCGAGGCGGCGGTGGCCGAGGCGGCCGCTGGTAGAACGCCCCTCGCGGGGGGCGGACTGCCAAGGCTCAATTGGGCCCACCGGTTCCATCGCCGGGGGTAAATCCAGCAGGAACGGCCCCGTTTTCGCGGCAACCGCAATTCTCCTGCCGCCGAGCAAGGAAGCGGGCCGCGAAATCGGGGCAATGCCTGTCCACGACAGCGCTCGGGGGGAGCGTCTCTCGGCCTCCTCTCGGTTTGGCCGCGATGCGCGCGTCTTGCCTTGGCGCTGCGCACGCTGCTCATTCCGCCCGGATTTTCCCCGTAGAACTGGCAATCACTTCAGCCGATTCCCGAAATCGTGCCCGCTTAATCCCGGTTCAACCGGCGTACGAGTGGCTGGCAAGGCCGCGGACGGCTGGCCTCGCGGCGAACAAGCCGCCGGCATGCGGTTGGCGCTGCAACGCTTCAGCGCTCAGGCCGTGGCGCGCCGTGGTGATGAAGAGAATATCGAGGTCTTCCCCTCCAAACGCGCAGCAACTCGTGCGGTCGGCCGGGACGCGGATCGTGGCCAGCAGCGAACCATCGCCTGGATTCCAGCGCGTCACGCGTCCGCCGTCCCAGTGGGCTATCCAGAGCATGCCTGCGGCGTCGACGGCCATCCCATCGGGCCTCCCCACCCCTTCTGGAAATGAAACGGCGACGCGCCGCCCCGCGATCGTCCCACGAGTCTCATCAAAATCGAAGGCGGCCACTTGAAGGGTCGGCGTATCGATGTAGTACATCGTCCGCCCGTCGGGGCTCCAACCCAGACCATTCGACGTGGTCACGCCCCCCAACACGTGCCGGATCTCTCCGCCGGGCTCAAGCACGTAGAGGCTTCCGGCCCCTAGTTCCCTCACCATGCTCATCGTGCCGGCCCAGAATCGGCCGCGCGCGTCGCATTTGCCGTCGTTGAACCGGTTGTTGGGCAAGTGAGCCTCGGGGTCGCCAAGCGGCGTCCTCTTGCATGTCTCGAATTCAAACGCCTCGAAACCGTGCTCCGTGGCCAAAATCATCCCGCCGCTCTGCCGGGGGACGGCCGCCCCAACAAGGCACCCGACGTCGTAAACGCGGTCAGCTTCACCACGCGGATCGTAGACGTGGAGCTTGCCCGCCTGGATGTCGACCCAGGTCAGCCGCTGGTGGCCGGGGTGCCAAACGGGGCCCTCGCCGAGCGTCGCTCGCGCGTCAACAACGAGTTGTGCAGATTGATCCATCGAGAATGACTTTCTTATTGCGTTGCGAAACAGGTCACCGATGACAGGTTACAGCGGACAGCTCACGGGGGACAGATCACCGGGGAGGCGGGCGGGAGGCGACGGGCGGGGCGCGCGGCTCTCAAATCTTTAGAGGGGGGCAGGACTCCATCCTGGGACGTGTTTTCCTGCAATTGTTACTGATGGATGCAACCGTTCGGTGGGGTATATCACCAGTCTCAATGGTGGGAAATTGCGTCGTTTTGCGC
>JAMOAF010000788.1 GCA_023621895.1 Planctomycetota bacterium | reverse complement strand
GACCGCCGCCAGCCGGCGCCGCTCCGCCAAACGGGTTTTGACCGCCGCCAGCCGGCGCCGCCGGTTTGGGCGCACCGGCCGGAGCCGGTTTGGTCTGCTTGCCGCCAGCCGGCGGTCGCGACTCGGGACGTTCTTGCGCCGCCTTCTTCGCCTTCGGTTGCGGGGCCACCGGTTCCGGCCGATGCTGGACCGGTTTTTCAAGTTCGATTTCGCGGAGACAGTGGAGCAGGCCCGACTCGGACGCCAGGTAGATCCGATCCGTCTGGAGGTTTGCCATTTTGATCGTGAGTCCCGGCGTGGGAATCAAGTCGAGCCGCCCGCCGGTCGCGGCATGGAGAACGACGAGATTCCCGAGGCGGTCCTCGGCGTAGACGCGCTGCTTGCTGGCCGCGACGAAGCGGAGGATGTCCGCGGCCCACCAGACTTGCTGTCCGGTCTGGGAATCGAGGCAGAACATGCCGCCCAACTCGGTCGTGATAAAGACCTTCTTTCCGATCGGCGCGGCGGATTCCACGATCGCTTCGCCGGTGGAGAACCGCCACAACGCCACCCCGTCGGTCTCCCGGATGGCATGGAGGAATCCGTCCTGCGAAGGGATGAAGATGATGGCGCTGTCGGCCGGATCGGCGGAAAGTGGCGGAAGAAGCGTTGGCCGCGCCGCGATCTCGGCGTTGGTTTCCAGCTTGTAACGCATCTCGAAGCGGTTCTCTTCCTGGCGATTGATCCGCCCAACGAACAGGTAGCCGCGATCGGTGGGCCAAGCGACATATTCCTCGCCTTCGTTCTGCCGGGTGATCAAGGGCTGAACGAGCGCGCGGCCGAAGGATTGGCAAGCCAACGGCGGGATGCGCTCCTGCTGAAGCCTCAGTCCGTGCCGGCGTTGCATCTCGAGCTCTTTGGCGACGGCCTCCGAACCTTTTTCCTTGTTGGTCTCCTTGCTGGCGCCTTTTCCCTTGTCGGCGGTTGCCGATGCCTTGCCCTCGATCAAGCCAAGTTCCTCGGCCGGGTCGGTGACCGGCTTAAGCCGGTAGGCGAGGATCAGCCCATCGGTGCTGGGAACGTAGACCCGCATGTCGCTGAGCGCCGGCCCAGCGCCCGGCGCGCCCGGAATCGCCTGCTGCCAGAGCACTTTGCCTTGGTGCCGATTGAGCACGAACAGGTTTGAACCGTTGACCACGGCAACCATATCCGCGTTCGTGGCGGGGCGCAGGCTCGGGTGGCCGCGGCGTCCCACCTCGACGGACCAGAGGGTCTGCCCCGTTTCGGCATCGATCGCCTGCAAGATTGCCTGATCGGTTTGCACAAATAGCGTTCCCCGATCCAGCACAAGGTTGGTGACGCGGCCCCGGCTGAGATCGACGTCCGCCTGGTTGAACCACTGCCTCGCCAAGCCGTGACGCGCGGCGGTCGTTTCAGGAATGATCTGCGCACGCGGCGCGGCGCCCGCATGGCTGGCCGGCATCCAGGCAACCGAAACGGCAAGAAGAGCGTACCCGAAGATTCGCCTCATCAGATAGGCCTCATCGCAAGAGCGTAAACGGTGGACGTCGGCGGCGGATCGCGAGAAACGGCCGCCCAAACAACATTTTCCCCGTGATTCTCCATTTTAACTCGCCGCGCGGAAAAAAACACGAAAAAACGGCAGTTCCCACGTGCAAGATGCTAAACAATCGTCCGCCCCTACCCCGAAGGGTTGGGCCGGTAGACCATTCGCCGACGCGCGTCTAATATGAGCGTTGCGATACTGGCACAGTCGGCCCCCCCTCTGGAGCAGGTGTAGATGATACTCGATCGCCTGGGAGAAACCGCCCGAAACGATGTTCGCGATATCGTGGGCTACCTGAATTTCTCCTCGGGAGCCACCGATGGGCGATTCCTCGCTGCACTCAGCCGCCTGTTTGCGAACCTGGCGAGTGCGGCTGGCGAAACGGAGCGGGGGGCACGGGAGGCAACCCCCCTCTGGAGCGAGGTGGGGACTGTGATTCTTGACGGAATCGCCGAGCTCCGCGGCAGTTCTGACGCGTTTCGCGAGTTGGATCAGGCAGCGGCGGTTGCCCGCCTCGTCTTCGATCAGGCCTTGCCAGCCTATCGCCGGCATCATGCCGACCTCCTGTTTCACCAGGCCGACGAAATGCTGTTCCAGCCCTTTTTTGTCGGCCATGTGTGTGAGGCCTTGCTCGCCGAGGGCGGGCCCTGGCACGAGACCGAGCGGATTCTCCAGGGAACCCTCAAGCGTTTGAACGACTTCGTTGGCCATCGACCGGTCGCCGTCTTGCGGAATCGCCGCAAGGTCCAGCCCTATGACCACGAGCGCGTGCACCCGATCCCGCTCTACATCGCCGGCGTCGGGGTCGCCTTCGGCCCGTATCAACACCTGGTCGAGACGGCCCTGGAGATTCTCCGCCAGACCGATCCCGACCTGCTCGAACAAGCCTGGTTCGATTTAACCAAGCTGGAGGAGTTGGCGCTGGATCCGCGGGCATTCGATTTCGATCACCCCGTCCACCGTCGACCCAATTATCATTTTGGCACTTGGGACCCGCATCGAATCGACAATCGCGGATATTTTCGGCGATTCGTGCTCCAGCAGGTGACGATTGACGCGCTCTTGACGCGTGTCAACGAGACCACCGGCCTGCCGCGCGAGGAACTGCTCTTCGAGGCGGCGGCGGTCCTTGCCGGGACGATCCTGATGGGGTCGGGCGTGATCGGCGATCGCCCCGAGGCCCACGGCTCCGACACGACGCTCGCCACCTTGCTTCCGCAGATCGCAAGCTATCGCGACCTGTTCTATGAACAACTCATGGATCGGCTGGCGCCGGACCACGCTCTCCGTCTCCGGCGGGAGGCGGAGCAATTGCGGCAGCCGCTGGCGGGCGCTCGCCACGATTTGAATCACCGGCTCGCCCAGCAGCGGGCGCGGCAGTTGCAGCATGTCCACCTCTCGCGGCTGTATGCGCGGATCGGCTACACCAAGGCAGCCAAGGAGCAGGCCAACATCGTGCCGGTGCCCTCGGCGAGGATGACATGCGACATCGATTGCCAACTCACGGCCGCCCACCTGGCCGTGGACGACGGACGCCTCGAGGACGCGGCCGCGCTGCTCCCCGATATGGAAGACACGCTCCACAGGGCAATCGAGTGCGGGGCCCTGGTCGATCCATGGAACATCCTCGGATTCGGCGCGCAGTTCAGCCTCTTTCCGGCAATCGAGAACACGATCCACGATCACCGGGTGGACGATCTGATCGACCTGATCAATGACATCTTCGATCTCTATGCGCGCCTGGGGAAAGAGGCCGCCGCGGCCGGCCAGACGCGGCTCCAAAAACAGCTTTCCGGACGCCTCGAAGCCTTGGCCGGATGGTGGGATCAGTTTGCCAGCACCGAGGTCTCAAGCATCGAGGGAATCTCCGGCCGCGAAGCGTGGGAATCGTCGGACCAGGTGGCCGACGCGCTGACTGCCTGGAAACAAGCCGGGACGGCCGCGGGCGACGTCGCCTTCTGGAGAGGGCACGTCGCGCAATTCCGCTCGCCCAAGGCCTATTCGCTGGTGGTCGAGTCCCTCCTGGAAAAAGGCGACATGGTTGCCTCCTTGGGGCTCCTCATGCACTGGCTCAATTCGGCCGACGCGGTCCCCCTGGCCGAGGGCGACTACTCCTTTCACATGCTTGCGGTGCAGTGGATGGATGAACTCTGGTTCGGAAATCATCCGCTGCCCGAGGCCCCCGAAGAGGCCCAGCGCAAGCCCTGGCCGATGACCTGCAAGTTCTTCGACTACCTGGAGGCAAACGCCCAGCACTACTGGTCCGCCCCCCGCTTCGAGCTCCTCGACGCGGACGGCGCCAACGAGGAAAACGCAGAACAAGAAGACTCCGGCGGCCTCTACAGCGCGGCGTACGAGAACGTCAGCTACCGGGATACGACCGACGACGGGCTGGAAAGCGAGCTGCTTGAATCGGGTGAGCCGATCAGCGATTTCGAGTTGACCGCCGAGGCCGACCGGATTGCCGACCGGTTGGCGTTTCTCGTCACCGTGGCAAGCCTCTGGAAGCTGGCCGCCGTTGCGCCGGCGCACGACGCCGAGGGCCGCGACCGCGTGCTGGCCGGTTGGCTCAGCCGCGCGGAGGCCAACCGCCGCGAGCTGCTCGGATTGCTCCGCGCCATCCATCGCTATCGCGTCCCCACCCCGCGGGGAACGCACGAATCGCTCGTCGAGTTCGACCAGCGCCGCAGCGTCAAGGATTTCCTCCTCGAACGGGTGATTTCGGCGTGCATCGAAACGGCCGACGCCTCCCGCCTCCTCGCCGCGGCCGCGGAGAAGGAGGCGCCGGACATCCAACTCGAACCCTGGGAAACCAAGGCGTATCCCGTCCTCCGCGCCATGTATCGCGGCGACGCCGCCCGAGTCCAGGCGCTCTGGCCCGAACTGCGAGAGGCGCTCGCCGGGCAGGCACTCCTCTATGTGCCCACGTCCCGCGGAGGAACGCCCCAAAGCATTTTCTCCTCCCGGTCGCTGCAACGCGTGCTCGTGCGATTCCTCGACCACTTGCCGAGACTCGGCCTGATTACCGAGACGTTCCAGCTTCTACAGACAATACACTATATGGAAAGGTCCCACCCCGTCGGGCCCGGCGCGATCACCGAGTTCGACCGCCTCTTCGACATCGGCTGCCGGGGGGTGATTCGATGCGTCGTGCTCTCGTCCCGCCAGTGGCAGTTCACCGGCAAAAAAAAGACCGCTCGCGAGAAAACGCTGATCGACTGCCTCGAGAAAGTCGCCGAAATGCTCTTGCGGCGCTGGTTGGCCCACAGCAGGGCGATTCGCATCTCGGTCCTCGAAACCGTCGGGCGCGACGACCGCTGGAAGCCCCTCAAGCGATTCATCAAACGATACGGAGCCGACCTGTTCACCCAGCAATTCATGAACCTGGGCAACCTGCGGGCGATCTTGCAGCAGGGGGCCGGTGAGTTCCTCGACGCGCTCGACGAAGAGCAAGCGCCCCTCGAACTGCTCGCCGACCTGGATCGGCGGATCCCCCGGCGGGAGGCCATCCAGTATCTCGAGCTGACGATCGAATCGATCGTCGAGAACTACGCGATCTACGTCGATTACAACAGCACCACCACCCAATCGGACCACGGAGAACTGCTCTACACGTTGCTCGATTTCCTCCGCGTCCTGGCCGGCTACGATCGCGTCGCCTGGAACCTGCGCCCCATCGTGATCGTCCACGACGTGCTGATCCGCGAAGGGCTCGACAAGGCCGCCGCCCTGTGGCGCGACGCGGTCCTCCGCAGGAGCGAAGCGGTCGCCCGGCAGAACCTCGAGCGTTACGAGCAACTGGTCCGCCGCTACGGCATGCGGCTGCCGAGCGTGGCCGATCGGTTGAACGAGCGATTCATCCGACCGCTCGAGATCGACCGCCTCCGCGCCCTGGTCCGCCCGGCGATGCAGAAGGTCGACCAGAGCCAGTCGTCTCCGGCCTTCGAGCTTCTCGACCGGGAGATCGCCCGATTCACCGCCGAGCCGGAAGGGGTCGGCTTTGAGGTCCCCCCTTGGCTGGAAGCGCTCGAGGAGGAAGTCGAAAAGGCGCGCCACGGAGAAGACGACGACATCCCGCCGCTCGATGCAGCGCCTCCCGTGGAACAGGTCCTCCTCAAGCGCGAGGAAATACTCGCCCACGTGGAGGAGTGGCAGGGGATGCTCGGCTGAGCCTGCGTGATGCCGGGAGGAATTCACGAGAGCGCGATCGCCGCGTGAGCTTGCCCCGCGCGGCGCGCCTGCGCTGCGGCACAACCCGTACGTAACGAAACGCGGGGCAAGCCCACGCGGCGATCTGAATAACAGCCGCTTTTTCCACGAATCAAGCAGGCCGATTTAGGAACTCCCGGCAAGTGCGCGGTCGTCGCCATCGAGGCATCGGGCGAGCACCTCGACCGTCTGGCAAATCTGGTCCTCGGTGTGTTTTGCCGTGATGAAAAAGCGGATTCTGGCCGCTTTCTCGGGAACCGCCGGGTAGAGAATCGGCTGGGCGTCAATGCCGTGGCGGAGCAGTGCGTGGGAGATTTGCACGCACTTGAGCGAATCGCCCAGGATCACCGGCACGATCGGCGTGTCGTGGCTGTTGCCGATATCGAGCCCCGCGTCGCAGGCGAGCCGGGCAAACAGGATCGCGCGGTCCTTCAGCCGTGCGGCCCGCTGCGGCTCCAACCTCGCGATGCGGACGGCGGCCAGCGCGGCCGCGGCGTTGGCCGGCGAACAGGCGGTCGCGAAGACGAAGGACGGCGTCGTGTACTTAAGGTACTCGATCAACGGCGCGCGGCCGGCCATGTATCCGCCGCCGCTGCCCAGCGCCTTGCTGATCGTTCCCATCCAGAGATCGCCCTCCACGGGGTCGATGCCGAAATGCTCGCAGATTCCCCGGCCGCTCGGCCCCATCACGCCGATCGAGTGGGCCTCGTCCACGTAGAGCAGCGCCCGGCGGCGATTCTTGACCTCGATGAACTCGGGTAGATCGGGATAATCGCCGTCCATGCTGTAGACGCCTTCGATGGCGATCACCACGCGGCGATACTTGCCGCGGACATCGGCGAGCAGGCGATCGACAAAAGCGAAGTCGTTATGCGGAAACGGCCGCTTCCTTGCCGGCGATAGAAGCGAGCCCTGCACGATGCTGTTGTGGGACAGCTCGTCGTAGAGGATCATGTCTTCCTTGCCGAACAGGTGGCCAAGCAGCGACGCGTTGGTGCCGTATCCGCTCGGAAACACGGTCGCCGCCTCGGCGCCGAGAAAGCTGGCGATCTCATCGTCGAGCGATTGGAGAATCGAGCTGTTGCCGCCAACCAGACGGCTTGCCGAGGCGCTCGTCCCGAACCGGTCGATGGCCTCCTTGGCGGCGGCGGCCACGCGCGGGTCGCCGGCCATTCCCAGGTAGTCGAAACTGGTGTAGCTGATGGCCTGGCGGCCGCCGATCGTCGCCACCGCGCCCTGCACGCCGTCACTGACGCGGAAGAAGGGGCTTTGCAGGCCCGCCGCGGCAGCCAGGGCCAACCGCTCGTCGAAGCCGACGATCTCCGCAAACTGCGTCACGTCAGACTCGGTCGCGTCAGGCTGGCTCGCGCCGCCGTGTTCGGGAGCAATCGGCGGCACGGCGCCGTCCTCGGGGACGTTGGCGGGCTCGTTGGCCGTTTCTTCCAGCGAAACGCTGAGATGCTCGGCGATCAATGCAAACAGATCGCGGCACGTCTCCAGGTCGTAGAGCGACTCCTCGCGGAAACGGATGGAAAATGCCTCTTCGAGGCGATTGATGACTTCCATTCGCGCGAGAGAATCCAGTCCGACTTCGTAAAGGGACGTTTGCGGAGTCAGCTCCCAATCCAGTTGCCCCTTCGCCACGTCGCGGACATGCCGGTAAACCTCCTCGGCGATCGATTCCAGCCGAGAGGCGCCTTCCTTGAGGCTGACTTCCATGCGTACTCCGATTCGATAAGTGTCTTTGACGACTCGAAACCGACGCCAGTGGCGCTTCCTTGCAC
>JAMOAF010000065.1 GCA_023621895.1 Planctomycetota bacterium | reverse complement strand
ATATGGGTCCATTCGAGTTCAAACGGGTGAAATAGTGCAGGCCACTTGGCCAAGCCTGTCATCCCAGAGTTGTGAGGAACTGATCCCGGCAATGCTGGGCGCATGGCTACAGTATTCTGCCGGATTCTCCGGTAAGCCCGGTTTGCCTTGCCATAAACGCCGGCTGTGACGGAACTTGCGGTCAGGTCCCCGCAGCCGAACCTCGTGCGCGTGACTGGCGCCAGCCGTTTCCTGTAACCTTGGCGCGCTGCCGTGCATCGTATTCAATGGGCGATGCCAAAAGCATCCGGCGACACCAAGGGATTGTTGTCGTCTTCCGGGCGTCTTACTCAACCGTCAACTGGGACAAGGATATCGGTGATAAACCTATGACTTCCTCCAGTAATCTGCTCAAGCACGCCGCGCGCTGGATCGGCCGCGGGGCGGTCCTGCTGATTTTTTCCGGCGGCGTGATCGTCTCGTTGCTCTGGCTGGCGGGTAAATTCGAGCCGAAGGTGCCGATGGGCAGCCCGGCGGGCGAGGCGAAGCCGTCGCCTGTGGCGGAGCCGACCGCGCGCGTCGAGCGGATCAAGCTACCGCTGTCGGAATCGGCCGTCGGCACGATCCGCGCGGTCCACGAGACGTCAATCGGCTCGAAACTGCTCGGCCGAGTGGTCGAGGTGAACCTCAAGGCCGGCCAGCAGGTGAAGGCCGGCGACGTCCTTGTGCGGATCGACGACACGGAGCTGCGAGCCCGGCTACAGCAAGCCAACGCGGCCGTCGAGAAGGCCGAGGCGGCCCGTTCCCAGGCGGCCGTCGACGAGGAGCGGTTCCGCGCGTTGGTCAAATCCCAGGCGGTCAGCCAGCAGGAATACGACAACAAGGCCACGGCGCTCCGCCTGGCCACCGCGGACCTGAGCCGTGCGCAAGAGACCGCCAAAGAAGCGCAAGCGACGCTGGAGTGGGCCACGATCCGTTCGCCCATCGACGGCACGGTGATCGACAAGAAGGTCGATGCCGGCGACATGGCGACGCCGGGGCAGGTCCTCGTGACGCTCTTCGACCCGAAACGGATGCAGTTGGTCGCCAGCGTTCGCGAGTCGTTGACGCGCAAGCTCCGCGTTGGTCAGGACATCGGCGTGCGGATCGAGGGATTGGACAAGGAGTGCAGCGGCACGGTCAGCGAGATCGTCCCGGAAGCGGAGACTGCCAGCCGCACCTTCCAGGTCAAAGTGACCGGTCCTTGCCCGACGGGCATCTATTCCGGCATGTTCGGCCGGATCCTGATTCCCTTGGAAGAAGAGCAGGTCCTGGTTATCCCACGCCTCGCCGTGCGGAAAGTCGGCCAGCTTGAACTAGTCGATGTTGCGGAAGGCGGCCGGGCCGTGAGGCGTGCGATCCGCACCGGACGCACCCTGGGCGAGCGGGTCGAGGTGCTCTCGGGCTTGCGTGAAGGCGAAGAAGTGGTCCTGCCCGCGGCAACGAAGACCGCCGAGGAGGCTCGGTCGTGACAGAGCAATCCAGCATGCCGCATGTAGAGCACGGCTTCACGAACCGGATCGTGAAGATCTTCCTGGAGTCGAACCTCTCGCTGATCCTGATCCTGCTGGCGACGGTCCTGGGCCTGGCGGCCTTGGGCATCACTCCGCGCGAGGAAGACCCGCAGATCGTCGTGCCCCTGGCCGACGTCTACGTGAGCTTCCCCGGCCACTCCGCGGCCGAGGTGGAACAACTGGTCGCCACGCCCCTGGAGAAGATCCTCTACCAGATCGACGGCGTCGAGTACGTCTACTCGATGAGCCGCGAGGACCAGGCGATCATCACGGTCCGCTATTACGTCGGCGAGGACCGGGAGCGGAGCCTCGTCAAACTCCAGAAGAAACTCGACGAGAACCTGGACCTCGTTCCGCCGGGCGTGACCGGCTGGGTCGTCAAGCCGGTGGAAATCGACGACGTGCCGATTGTGACGCTCGCGCTGGCCAGCGCGTCGTCCGACGGCGCCGCCCTGCGGCGCGTCGCCGAGGAGGTCACGCAGCGGCTGGCGGGCGTCAAGAATGTGTCGCGGGCATACGTCGTGGGAGGGCAGCCCCGGGTGGTCCAGGTGCTGCTCGATCCGGATCGGATGGCGGCCCACCACGTCTCGCCGCTGGAGTTGCAGCGGGCGATCCAGGCGGCCAACGTACGCCAGTCGGCCGGCGACTTTCGCGCTCTCGATCGGCTGATCCGCGTCGAGGCCGGCCTGCCGTTCGACGACTCCCGGCAGTTGCGCGACCTGGTCGTGGGCGTGTTCAACGATAGGCCGGTGTTCCTCAAGGACGTTGCCGACGTAGAAGACGGGCCGGACGAGGTGGCGGGCTACGTCCGCCACGGCTGGGGACCGGCGCGCGGATTCACCGAGCACGAATTCTTCCCCGGCACGGTTCTCGGCGAGAGCGGCGGCGCTGAGGTCTCGCGCCCGGCGTCGGGGCAATCGCCGAGCCAGTCGGCCGTGACGATCGCGATTGCCAAGAAGAAGGGTTCAAACGCCGTGGTGGTCGCGGGCGACGTGCTGCGCGAGGCCGAATCGCTCCGCGCCGAGATCGTGCCCAGCGACATGGAGCTGATCGTCACCAGGAACTACGGGCTGACCGCCGACGAGAAGGTCAACGAGCTGGTCGAGGGCCTGTCGGTGGCGGTCCTGATCGTCGTGGCGCTCCTGACCTTCGGCCTGGGATGGCGCGAGGCCCTGATCGTCGCCGTCGCGGTGCCGGTCGTCTTCGGGCTCACCCTGGCGGTGAACCTGATGCTCGGCTACACGATCAACCGCGTGACGCTGTTTGCCTTGATCCTCTCGCTGGGGTTGTTGGTCGACGACCCGATCGTCGACGTGGAGAACATCGTCCGCCACTTCGCCCTCCGCAAAAAGGCGACGCGGCGGATTGTCCTCGAGGCGGTGGCCGAAATCCGCCCTCCGCTGATCACGGCCACGCTGGCCGTGATTGTCAGCTTCCTGCCGATGTTCTTCATCACCGGCATGATGGGCCCCTACATGCAGCCGATGGCCTTGAACGTGCCGGTCACGATGCTGATGTCGATGGTCGTGGCCTTCACGATCACCCCCTGGATGGCCTTCCACGTGCTCAGGCGGAAGTACGAGGCCGGCGGATCGGGCGGCCACGGGCACCACGCAGACGACGACCTGGAGGCCGTCAAGCAATCGCGGCTGTACAAGATCTTCTATCCGCTGATGGCCCCGCTGCTGCACTCCCGGCTCGTCGCCTGGGCTTTCCTGCTCGGCATGGTCCTGCTGACGGCCGCCGCGATGGGGCTGGCCGCCGTGCGCAGCGTGCCGCTGAAGATGCTCCCCTTCGACAACAAGAACGAGCTGCTCCTCGTGCTGGATTTCGACAAGGGCACCACCCTGGAACGCACCGATGCCGCGGTCCGCGATTTCGAGGCCTACCTGGCGGGCGTGCCGGAAGTGGCCGACTACACGAGCTATGCCGGACTGGCGTCGCCGATGGATTTCAACGGCCTGGTGCGGCACTACTATCTCCGGCAGGGCGACGATGTGGCCCAGGTGCAGATCAACCTGGCGGGTAAAAAGAACCGGCAGCAGCAGAGCCACGCCATCGGGCTGCGGCTCCGCAACGACCTGGCGGCTATCGCCGGCAAGCACCACGCGCGGATGAAGCTCGTGGAGACGCCGCCCGGCCCGCCGGTGATCGCCAGCATCGTGGCCGAAGTCTACGGCCAGCCGGACGATGGCTATGAAGACTTGCTGGAGGCCGCCGATGCGGTCCGCGCCCGGCTGGCGGCCGAGCCCGGCGTCGTCGATCTCGACCATGTCCGCGAAGCGCCCCAGGAAAAGTTGGTCTTCATCACCGACAAGGAGAAAGCCGCCCTGAACGGAGTGACCACCGAGCAGATCGCCGGCACGCTCGACGCGCTGCTCGGCGGCAAGGCGGTGGGGGTGGTCCGCAGCCAGAGCGAGCGGAATCCGCTCAGGATCGAGCTCCGCCTGCCGATCGACCGGCGGACGAGCGCGGCCGACCTGGCCCGGGTGCACGTCAAGGGCGGCTCGGGCCAACTCGTGCCGCTGGCGGAGTTGGGCCAGTGGAAGACGACGCGCGTCGACCAGATGATCTACCACAAGAACCTCGAGCGGGTGGCCTACGTGTTTGCCGAGACGGCCGGGCGCCCGCCGGCCGACGTGGTGGTCGACATTCTCGCCGACCGCCGGGCCGCCGCCCCGGTGGCAGAAGAGACGCGGCGGATCGGCAACGGCTGGATGAGCACGGCGGAGGGCCGTCCGCTGGCCGGGCGGACGTTTTTCTCCAATGGCAGCGGCATCGCCTGGGGGGTGCCGGCGGGTTTCACCGTGGCTTTTGCCGGCGAGGGAGAATGGAAGATCACGCTCGACGTGTTCCGCGATCTCGGCCTGGCTTTCGGGGCGGCGATGATCGCGATCTATATCCTGCTCGTGGCGCAGATGGGCTCGTTCGTTGTCCCGGTGGTCGTGATGCTGGCGATTCCGCTGACCGTCCTCGGCGTGATGCCCGGCTTCTGGCTATTGAACGCGATCCATGCCGAACATGTCGGCGGGTTCCTCGATCCGGTGTACTTCACCGCCACCGGGATGATCGGCATGATCGCGCTGGCGGGGATCGTCACGCGCGATTCGATCATCCTCGTCGACTTCATCCATCTCTCCCTGGCCCGCGGCCGCACGCTGTTCGACGCGATCATGGAGAGCCGGGTGGTGCGCCTGCGGCCGATCCTGCTGACCGCCAGCTCCGCCATGCTCGGCGCCGTGCCGATCATCATCGACCCGATCTTCTCCGGCCTGGCCTGGTCGCTGATCTTCGGCCTGTTCGCCTCGACGCTGTTCACGCTGTTCGTGATCCCGGTGGTCTACTGGCTCTTGTATGCCAACAAGCCGGGGCACGGCCTGCCGGTGTCGACGATGGAGCAAGAGGAGGCGTGACGGGGGCAGGGCCCGGCTGCGAAAAACCGGGATTGTCGCCCGGAATCGTTATCCCCCTGAGCGGCACGTGTGCTAGAATACCGGCGTTCTGGCACACGGCCTCTTCTGGGGGGTCTCAAATTGGATCATCCCGATAACTCAATCCATCTCGCGCCCGCCGGCCAGCTTACGAGCGTTCACGAAATTGCCGAGCGGCTCTTCCCGGCTTACACGGTCGATGGCGGTTCGATCCACCTGGCCGGTTGCTGGCTCGAAGACCGGCGGTTCCTGAGGCTGGGCAATCCGGCGGCGGGATATCGGTACCTTGATGAGTCGGGCAGCCCGGTGGACGCGGGCCTGGTGGCGCGTCTCGGTATGCAGCACACCGTGCCTTGGGTTCCGCCGCCGGAGATGCCGCCGGATCGGCTGGCCAAGATGGTGGCCTCCAGCCTGGCACTGGCGGAGCGAGTCGGCGGCAACAAGGGGCCGCTCGAGGTTGCCCTGATCTGGTGCAAGTATGCGGAGGGAAAGCTGCGCGTGACGATTGGGGACCAGTCGGCCGATTTCCTCTTCGCCGGCTGGACCGCCGCGCTGGAGGCGCCGCCGTTTGTCTGTCCGCACACCGGCGCCGCGTCCTATCACGCGTTGGCGACTGACGACGGCAGGATCGTCGCGGCGGAGAAGACTGCCCGCTGCGCTCGGTCGGGGCGCCGCGTCTTGGCCGAGGAACTCGTGGAGTGCGACGCGACCGGCGAGCGCGTGCTGCCCGAGCTGACGCGAATTTGCCCGGTGACGGAGCGGCCCGTACTCGCCGCGGTGCTGGTGACCTGCTCGTTGTGCTGCCAGGAGGTCAGCCCTCGGGCGGTCGAAGCGGGAATCTGCGCGGCCTGCCGTTCGCTGCGGCCGATCGACGGTGGCGAGCCGCCGCTGGACCGTCTGCTGGCGAAACATCCCGGACTGAAGCGGTGGTCCAAGTGGAAGGCGGCGGAAACGGCCGAAGTCCATGTGCTCTTGGCTACCCGCTGGTGGCGCAGGTTGTTGCTGGTTGCGGACAAGAAGACTTCCGCCATCCGGCACGCCAAGTTGGGGAATCGGCTGGCCAGGCTGGCGCCGATTCCGGTCGACGACCTCGACGCCCTGCGATGAATTATCTCGCGCGGCGCCTCGCGGCACGCGACCGGGCTGCCCATCCGACGCTTGCCGACACCGCCGAGACCAGGCCCCCGAAAACAATAATTGCCAAGCCGATCCCCAACTGCTGGTGATAGAACCTCTTCGCTTCCAGATAGGGCACCTCGGCAAGTTCCGGCAGCCGTACGCCGGTCCGCAGACTCTGCCACATCAGGAAGGACTCCCACGGCGTGATCTGGTCGATGTCAGCCAACATGGGGCGGTTTTGATATGCAAAAAACATCAGCAGGCCCCCCGCGATCATCACCAGAAAGCCAAGCAAGACAATTCCCCACGCCGGATTCCAGCCGGGCCGGAGAGCAGCCGAGGGTTCTTCGGCAGTCGCTTGTTCGAGCCCATGAAGCCGTTGCCTGGCAGGCACTTCAAGCTCGGCCCCGCACTGGCAGAGCACGATCTGACCTGATTGAGTATCCCTGACGGCGACTTTCTTCCCACAGGAGCAAGGCAGCAGATAGTTTGTTATCACAAGGGGCTCCTCAATATCCTACCCGCGTGACTCGCAAGACAATTCCTTCGTACGGCATTGGTTTGCCAGCCAGCCCTGCTGAACGCCGGAATCCCGGGAAGACTACCTCTTTGGTGGGGAATTGTGGCGTCATCGAGCCAACTCGCTGGATTCAGCGACTCTGCCCTTACCCCGTAAGGGGCAGATGTTCGCGGGGACTGCGTGGACGCCACTCCCTAGCCTCTAAACTAACTGGAACCTGCCTGTTACGGAAGCGTCTTATATAGGAGGGAGAGGGAAAGAATTTCTCATCTTTTGAAAACTGAGTCTGGACTAGGGTTTCCCGGTGATTACAATTAAATGGCCCGGCCCTCGAGATACCCAGCCTCGGTGAAGAGGCCCGCGGGTGAGAAAGCATCTGCTACCCGCCTTCAAGTCGATCGAGGGGAACGCCGTTAAGCGGCTAATCAGGCGCGTGGTCTGTGGCGATGGTCAAGGTGCCGTCAGGGTGGGCGTCAACCTGATGGGTCCGGTTCTCGCGGCGTTTGGTCAGTGAAAGGACAACAGTTTGTAGCAGCCCGCTTGATTGGTGCGGGACCGATGGTCCCTGGCGCTTCGAGTGATCGGGGTCGACCGCTCGAGAGCGCGGCCACCTGGAGCAGCAGCCGCTACGAAACTGAGCGAGGGGAGTTTGTCTTTGCATCGCCGTTGAGGATCTGGGTAATCTAGGGAGATGGAGGTCGCCTGCCGTGAGCGCCCAAACCAAAACCCTTGCCAAATGCCGTGCGGTCTCGGCACCGCATTTTTCCCGGTGGTAGAATTGCGTGATCCACTCGAGCCGACGACGTGTGAATCACCTTCGCGACAAGGCCAGCAGCATCCTTGCCCTCGGCGCGAGATTCTGATGCGTGAATTCGTCTCAGCGGCCATCTCGAATCACCCGGCGTTGGAAGCCGCAAGCTTGGGGCGCGCCGGGAAGGC
>JAMOAF010001143.1 GCA_023621895.1 Planctomycetota bacterium | reverse complement strand
TTCCGAGCTGGCGTCGATCTGGTCGGCGGACCAGATGCTCGGCAATTTCTTCCTGCTCACCTGCCCCCGGCTCTTCGATCTGGAGACCGTGTCCTATTTCAGCGTGCTGCGGAATCACCACGCGTCGTTCGCGCTGAACCCGATCACGCAGACGACGCAGTTCCTGCTCGATGTTTTCCGCCACGAGGGGAAAATCTACGTTCGCCCGATCAAGGTTCAGCACCGGTCTTCGCATTCGATGGACACGCTTCACGTCTGGGAGGGGGACGAATTCCGCCCAATCACCAACAGCGCGGTGATCTGCGAGGTGCTCGCGTCGAGCCGGTGGCCGGGGCTCCGCGCCGATTCGCGGCTCGGGTTCTGGCGGAGAATCTTCAACGAGGCGCAGCAGACCTACGACGAAGCGCACGCCGGGCGCTGCCCGCCCGAGCGGGAACAGGAGGTCTTCGAGCGGCTCAGCCGGATGGTCCTCTCCCGCGACGAAGGCATGCTCCGGCTCGTTCACCGCTACCTCAAGCTCGAAGACATCCTGGAAATCCGCGACCGCATGGTGGGGATCGGGCTGATTGGTGGCAAAGCCCTCGGCATGCTGCTCGCCCGAGCGATCCTCAGGAAGGACAATCCGCGGCTGTACGCCCTGCTGGAGATTCATGACTCGTTCTACATCGGGGCCGACGTGTTCTATACGTTCCTGATCCGCAACGGAATCTGGCGAATCCGGCAGCGGCACCGCAATCCCGAGACCTTCCTGGAGGGCGTTGAAGAAGCGCGGGCGGGTATCCTCGAAGGCCAGTTTCCCGATTACACGATGGATCAATTCCAGGCGATGCTCGACTATTTCGGCGAATCGCCTTACATCGTCCGCTCCAGCTCGCTGCTCGAAGACGCCTACGGCAACGCGTTCGCCGGCAAGTACGAGAGCGTCTTCTGCGTCAATCAAGGCTCGCGGGAAACACGCATGGCGGCGCTGCTGGACACCGTGCGAAACGTCTATGCCAGCGCGATGCACGAGAAGGCGCTCCGCTACCGCATCGAGCGCGGCCTCCTCGATCGCGACGAGCAGATGGCCCTCTTGGTGATGCGGGTTTCCGGCGAGCGCTACACCGACAAGTTCTTCTCCCAGATCGCCGGCGTCGGCTTCTCCTTCAATCCCTACGTCTGGCACAAGGACATCGACCCCCACGCTGGCGTCGTCCGGCTGGTGTTCGGGCTGGGGACGCGGGCGGTGGATCGTTCCGACGACGACTACACGCGGCTCGTGGCGCTGAACGCCCCCTCGCGGAGGCCCGAGGCGAATTTCGACGCCGTGTACGAGTACTCGCAGCGCCGCGTCGACTACCTGGATTTCGCTAAAAATCGGCTGGCCTCCGGCCATTTTCTCGATCTCGTCAAGCAAGTCCCGAGGCTCCCCCTCGAGATGGTCGCCTCCCGCGATCGGTCCGGCTCGCACGAGGCGCGGAAGGCGTACTACGCCCTGACCTTCGACGGCCTGCTCTCCAAGACGTCTTTCGTCAACGACATGCGGGAGATGCTGGAAACGCTCGAGAAGGCCTACCAGTATCCCGTCGACATCGAGTTCACGGTGAATTTCCTCTCCGAGGGCAAGTATCGCATCAACTTGCTCCAGTGCCGGCCGCTCCAGGTGCGGGGGACGGAGAACACCGCTCTGCCCGAAATCCAAGCCCGCGCTGTCGAGCGGATTGTCGAGGCCCACGGAGCGATCATCGGCACGAGCCGGCTGCTGCGGCTGGATCGCTTCATCTACGTGGTGCCGCGGCTCTACGGCAGGCTGCCCCTGAAAGATCGCTATGAGATCGCCCGGCTGCTCGGGCGAATCAACCGCGCCAGCCCCCGAGAGGCGACCAAGACCATGCTCCTCGGGCCGGGACGATGGGGCACGTTCAGCCCCGACCTCGGGGTCCCCGTGCATTTTTCCGAGATCAGCCAGGTCTCCGTCCTCTGCGAGATCGTCACGATGCGCGAGAACCTGATTCCCGACGTATCGCTCGGGACCCACTTCCTCAACGAACTGGTCGAGACGGACATCCTCTATATGGCGCTATTTCCCCAGCAGGAGACGAATTACCTCAACGAGGATTTCTTTCTCAACGCGCCGAATCGGTTGCCGGACGCCGTGGCGGACGGGGCGAAGTGGCAAGAGGTCGTCCGCGTGATCGACACTCGGGACCTGCTGGCCGAGGGCCAGGCGGTGCTCCTGCTGGCCGACGCGAGTCAGCAGAAGGCCCAGATTTTCGTCCACGACGTCGCCGCCAGCGAGATGATTGCCGAATCCTAAGAACCGCTTCAAGGGCGCCGCCTCGCCGAAAGCTACGGCGCCGGCGCCACGCGCACCAGGACGACGCCATGCGAACGGACCTCCACGGCCAGCTCGCTGGGGTGCACGCCGAGGTCCCGCTGGCGCCAGAGATCGCGGACCTGCTGGGGACCCGCCAGTCCCAGGTCGGCCCACCGCGCGGCAACCGTCGCCGCCTCGCCGCCGGGATTGAACAGGCCCACGGCCTTGGCGCCGTCCTCCAACTCTTTGACCAACAGCTCGCCGCCAGGCGTCTCGATCCGCCGCGCCTGCCTGCCCAGGGGGTCCTGGTTGACCGCGAGGACTTCGTCGTTGGACAGCAGCGATAGGGTGAACGCGTCGAGCCGTTCGATCGGCGTGCCGATGATCATCGGCGATCCCCAGAGGCACCACAGGCTGATGTGCGTGTATTGCTCGTCGGGCGTCAGCCGCGAGGGAGTGAGCGGCTGGTTCCTCCATCCTCCCAGCAGGCCGACGCGGAGGTTGCAGGCGTGGTTCCAGTGCCCGGGGCGCTGGTGCGGCGCCCAGGCGTCGTGCTGCTGCCAGACTTCGCGGATGCCGACCGCCCAGGCGCGCAGAGCGGGGTCCATCCCCGAACGGTCCCAGAGATCCACCAGGTCGCCGGTCGTCCGCGACAACTGCGCCAGCCGCGTATACTCCGCCGCCTTGGCCAGCGGCACGGAATTCGAAAGCTCCAGCACAATGTCGCGATCGCACGCGGCCAGCGCGTCGGCCATCCGCCGCGCCAACTCCACGCGATCGACGCTCCAATCGTACTTGCAGTAGTCGAACCCCCACTCGGCCCATTGCCGGGCGTCGTTGGTCTCGAACAGGTGCTTGCCGCAACGCCAACCGTCGCGGCGATTGGCCGGCGCCTGCCAGGCGCCTTGCGGGTCGTCGCTCGAACCGCCAACAAAGCCGGCATAACTGGTCGTCCAAGGCGTCGAGTAGATGCCCGCCTTCAGCCCCAGCGAGTGGATGTATTGGCAGAGCTGCTTCATGTCGCCAAACTTCTCGTTCGGTTGGATCGCCCCCAACGGCCCGCCGCGGCGGCCTTGCCAACCGTCGTCGATGTTGACGTACTGCCAGCCGTGATCGGCCAGGCCGGTCTTGACCATCGCTTCGGCCGATGCGCGGAGATTGGCCTCCGTGACCCGCGGCCCCCAACCTCCCCAAGTATTGCAGCCCAAGAGCGGAGTCAAGAGAATCTCGTCGCCGACGACGATCCTCAACTCCCGCTCGGCGCGGCCAAGGCGGTTCTCGGCTCCGATCAACACGCGATACGTGCCGCGCTGGCCCGCCCGCCCCGTGATCCGGCCGGTCTTCGCATCCAGCTTCATGCCGCCGGGCAGGTTCTGGGCCGAGAACGTCATCGGCCGCACACCCGTGGCCGCGATCGTGTAGAGCACGGGACGGCCCGGCCGCACGCCGAAGACCTTGGCGCCGTTGATCCGCGGCTCGGGCGCGGGCGGAGGCGTAAGTATTTCACCCCGTTCCTCGCCGGCTCCGGCTGGGAAGCCCCCGGCACGGAGTGCAAACAGGAGAACTATCGCCAGCCGCGCCGCGGTCCCAGTTCGGTATTGCATGATTCAAGCCCGCCAAGGTTCCATTGTCCGCTTTTCCACCGTTTCCGAAGCCACACTTACCGCGCACGAGCGGCTATATCGGCCTGCGTGATTCGTGGAAAACGCGGCTATCACGCTCTCATGAATTCCTCCCGGAATCACGCAAGCTCATTCGGTGGCAACGGGCCGGGAGACCCATTCTACGAAGGGAAACTTACCGCGCACGCAAGCGGCCGGTCAAGCAACACCAGGCGGAACCGCCCGGCGGTAGGGCGAGACAGGGATCGGAGGCTTTCTTCATCCGCGCCGCGCGAGTAGGATATCGGCTGCCGGCGAGCGTCAAGGGGAGAATCGGCTGCCGGTCGAGCACCACGAGGCAAGGTCACTGGAGCCTACGTGCTTGAAGTCTCGACTGCCGAGGATTTTTCCGCGGAAACGAAGCGGACGTATCGTGGCGAGGTGAAAACCGTGGCCGCCACCAGCCCGCGCTGTTTACAGTTTTTACTTCGAGTCGGACCAATTGGCGGTCGCGAGTCTCTGTTTTCAGCACGCCACGACGGGGCGCCGGTGAAGAGAAAGACTTCCGACCCCGTTTTGCGGCCCGTCCCGAAGGGACACCCCTAAGCCAGCCCAGGGCGGAGGACGGCGAGTGAAGCGAGCCGTCCGGAGCCCTGGGTCAGAAGCCGCCTCGGACCCTGTCAGCCCCAACAAGGCGGCCCTAACAAAGAGGCCAAAAGCATGTGTCAATCGTTGGCCAACGTCTAAGTAGATCAAGAAACGAGCGCTCGGGCGGAGTGATTTCCAATGGCTGGCCGGTTATGGGATATTTTCCAGAAGTCAGCCGAATGCCGAGCAGGTTAGACTCTACAATCGCCAATCAGGAGGAACACCACGAGCGGATCTTGTTTCAGGACGAGTTTCGGGCGCTCTGCCAAAGGCGTGGGATCGCACTCGATCAGCGCTACGCCTGGGATTGACCAGCGCGGTCATCCACTTCTTTAGGACCGCCCCGTTGGGGCTGGCCGCGTTTTGCGCAGCTCCTGACCCAGGGTTGCGCAAAGCTCGTTTCACTCGCTGTGCTGCACCCTGGGCTGGCTTAGGAGTGTCCCTTCGGGACGGGCAGAGCAAACGCGATCCTGACGCAGGGCCAGCACACCGGCTCGTTTCACTCGCCGTGCTGCACCCTGGGCTGGCTTAGAACCGTCCTTTCGGGACGAGACGAAAAAACGAGTCGCGCATGGCGAGGTGAAAACCGTGGCCGCCACCAGCCCGCGCTGTTTACAGTGCCACCAAAAGACAACCGTGGAACAAAAACGGCCAAACCAGAATCGACCAGTTCTCACCTCCCCAGACGTATCGTAACCTGCGGCGGCCCGTTTTCGTTCCGCGCGAGGTGCTGCCGCCCGGCAAATCACCTCGAGCGGCAGTGCCACTGCAACACGCATTGACAACCCGTGCCGCTTGCCGATAATCTGGCGTGGGGCACGTGATGATCGACCCGGCGGGCGCCGCAAGGCCAGGCGGACGCCCGTTGCGATGTCGTTGGTCGTTTTTATATGCGGTCCGATCGGGCAAGACGGATTCGCTCATTGCACTTGCAGTTCAGTGAAGCGGGACCGGAGGAAATCATGCAGTTCGTCCTAGGCGAGCAGGAAAGTGTCGTCATCGACAACAGCATCACCATAACCGTGGAAGAAATCAACGAAGACGAAGTCTGCCTGCGGATCGATCACCCGGACGGTGTATCGATCGACAGAGAGGAACAGCCCGCGGCGGCTTCCTAATCGCGTTAATCGCTAGGAAAATAAGCGACACAATGGGTCGAAAGGGCGCGGCCGAGCGGTTGGCTCGGCGGGGCCGCGAACTCCTCCAGGCTGGAAGGGCAAGCGAAGCGCTCGATTTGCTCCAGCAGGCGGCAAGCCGGGCGCCGCAGTCACCAGAGATTCAAGAGGACCTCGCGGAGGCCTATCGGCAGGCCGGCAAATTGCTGCCCGCACTGAGGGCTTTTGACCGCGTGATCGAGCTGGGGGCGGCCAGCGCCACCACGTGGCGCCGCACCGCGAACACGCTGGCCGACGCCGGCGAATTCGCCCAGGCCATCGGGGCCTACGAGCATTCTCTCGAAAAAGACCCGTCATCCGCCGAGGCCCACCACAACCTCGCTCGCGCGCTCTACCGCCTGGGCCAGATCGAACGCGCGGTCGAACATCTCGGCAAGTGCGCGTCGTGCTCCGAAGCGATCGATCCCTGGTTGAGCCTGGCCACCGTCATACCGGGCTGCCCCAGCGCGGACAACCGGCGGATTTTGGAAGTGCGCAGGGCTTTCGCCTCCCGCTTGAAAGAGTCGCAGCCTGCCAAGAGCCAGCGCCGGGCCAGAGCGCGCCAGCGGCGGTCCGGTGAGCCTCTGCGATTGGCCTATCTCTCTTCGTTCTTCGATCAGGCCAACTACATGAAGCCCGTCTGGGGCCTCGTCAATCACCACGACCGCGCTCGATTCCACGTCACCCTGCTGCGCGACAGTCCAGCGGCGCGCGGGATGCCGGGTTACGAGCCGCGCTGCGAGGATCAAGTTCTGGAAACGAGCGGTCTGGGCAACGAAGAGTTGATCAGTGCGATCGCCGATGCGCGGATCGACATCCTCATCGACCTCAACGGGTACAGCGCGCCGGAACGGCTCGGCCTGTTTCTCCAGCCGGTCGCCCCGATCACCGTGGCATGGTTCAATATGTACGCCACCTCGGCGCTGCCCGGCATCGATTTTCTCGTCGGCGACGACGAGACGGTGCGGCAGGATGAATTGCCGTACTACACGGAAAAGGTGCTCTGCCTTCCGCTCAGCTACTTGACGTTCCAGGTCGGCCATCCCTCGCCTCCGGTCGTCGAGCCGCCCTGCGTCCGGAACGGCTATCTCACGTTCGGCAGCCTGGCGACCCAGTACAAGGTCTGCCCGGCGGTTGTCGCGGTTTGGGCGGAAATCCTCCGCCGCGCGCCGTCGGCTCGCCTCCTCTTGGGCAACTCCACGTTGAAGTCGATCCATAACCGCCAGTACGTTGCTGACCAGTTCGCGATCTTGGGTGTTGAACAGGACCGCTTGACGCTCTTTGGGCCGGCGGATCACTACCGGTTTCTCCAGTACTACGACCAGATCGACGTGGCCCTCGACACATTTCCCTACAACGGCGGAACGACCACGATGGAAGCAATCTGGCAGGGCGTGCCGGTGCTGACTTTCGACGGCGATCGCTGGGCTTCGCGCACGAGCCAGTCTCTGCTGCGGCGAACCGTGCTCGAGAGCTTCGTCGCGGGCGACGCCCGGGCGATGGTGGAAATGGCCGTGGGCCTCGCCCACGACCCTTCCACCCCGGAAACGCTGGCCCGGCTGCGGCGATCGCTGCGGCAAGAGCTTGCGGCGAGCGAAGCCTGCGACACCGCGCGGCTTGCCGTGGAAATGGAGCGCATTTACGAGTCAATATGCCCGTGATGCTTCCGGGCGGCCAGCGCGAAGGCCCGCCCGCCTGCCGCAGTCAGCGATCGAGCCACTCTCGCTGCCAGAGCTCGAGAACCAGGAGCGACCAGAGCCGGTAGGCATGGTCGAACTGGCCGGCAATGTGCGACTCCAGCAGACTCTCGACCGCCGCGGGTTCGAACAGCCCGCGCTGGCGCGTGCGGCGGTCGTAGAG
>JAMOAF010000227.1 GCA_023621895.1 Planctomycetota bacterium | reverse complement strand
TCGAGTCCATGGCTCACCTGTCATTTCCCGGTCTGTTTCGCACCGCATCCAGACCAAAGAGTTACGCCAATGCACCCGGTAAATCAAGGGTCTGCAACTCAAAATGGAATCCCTCGTGTGCCTGGGCTTGGCCAACCGGCGCCAATGGAGGGGTGATGGTGCGCTGCGGACCACCCGGACGATTGCCTGCGAGGGGGGATTTGACGGCGTTTCGACGCGTTTCGTCTAATTGAGTTTGACGATTATGCCGATTTTGACAGTAGCGCGTCTGAGACGGCGCCCGCATCTTGCGCCGTCACTTCCTCCCCCCGAGGTAGCAAAGAAGTGAATCACTCGCAACCACGCACATCAGCCGTTCTGCGTTCGCCCGTCTTCTGGGGCGGCCTTGTTTACACGATTTTTCACATTCTCTGGTCCCAAGGGGTGATCAAGAGCGGTTTCGTGCTCCGCTACTGTGCCGGCCACCCGGTCGAGTACGTCGAGACGGCGCTGTTCCTGGTCGGAATGGCCTCCCTGGCGATCAAGGCGCTGGACATATTCGGGCAGTACGGCTCGGTGGCGACGCCGCTGTTGCGCCCCCCGCTTCCGGGCGGGACACCAGTCGCCGAGGCGACGTGCCTACTGGCCGATCTGGAAGACCTGCCCGAGGGGGGGCGGCAACATCTGCTGGTTCGCCGTCTCCGCCTTGCATTGCTCCACGTCGAGCGTTCGAACTCCGCGGAAAAGCTCGACGAGGAGCTGAAATACCTGGCTGACGAGGAGGCCGATCGTGCGTACGCCTCCTATGGCCTGGTCCGCTCGGTGATCTGGGCGATTCCGATTTTGGGCTTTCTGGGCACGGTGATCGGCATCGCCCTGGCGATGGGAAAACTCTCGCCGCAGGAGTTGGAGACGTCGCTCCCCTCGGTGATGGCCGGCTTGATGGTGGCTTTCGATACCACGGCGGTTGCCCTCGCATTTTCAATGATCCTCTACTTTACCCAGTTTGCCGTCGAGCGGTGGGAACAGAGATTTCTGGAGGCGGTCGACTCGCTCGCCTCCGCCGAATTGCTGGGGCGGTTCGAGCGGATTCCCAACACGCCCGACGGCGAGGTGGCGGCGGTTCGCAAGTCGCTCCAGGCGATCTTGCAGTCGTACGAGGAGACGACGGCTCGCCAGGCCGAGGCCTGGCGCCGTTCAATCGAGGCGGCGGCGGCGAACTGGCAACAAGTCCAATCGGGCATCGAGCAGAGCGTCGCTTCGGCGGCCGGTTTGCAGCAGAACATGACGCGGCAGGCGGAGATGCTCCATCGGGCGATCGAGGCGGTGGGCGACGTGGCCCGGCTGGAAACGGAGTTGAACCGCAATCTTGCGGCGCTTGCCGGCGCGCGGAACTTTGAGCAGACGGTGATCAGCCTGGCCGCGGCGATTCACCTGCTCAACGCGCGGCTCGGCCGGGAGCCGGGCGATGCGCCGTGGGTCTCGCTCGAACCCAAACCACGCAAGGGTCAAGCGGCATGAGGGGCGGCGCGGGAAAGCGATCGCGGAGCCGGCGCGAGTCGGGCGGCGGGATATCCCTGTTCCCATTTCTTGCCGTGCTGATTTGCACGATGGGAGTGCTGATCCTGCTGCTGGTGGTGATCACCCGCCAGGCGCATCTCCAGGCGCAAGAGGAACACAGCGGCGTGGCCACCGACGAGCAGGGGGAAGCAATCCGCGGCGAGATTCGCATGGCGGAATTGATGGTTTCGCAGCTTGAACAGTCGCATCGGAAGACGGCGGCCGACCTGGCCGAAGCCCGAGCTCGGTTGGGGCAGATCGAGGACCATGCGGCCGAGTTGCGGCGCCGGATCGCCGAGGCGCAGCAGGCCTGGAACGATCTCGACAGGCTCGCTTCAGGCGGCGTGACCGAGCGGCGGCAGCTCCAGGCGAGGCTCGCTTCGCTCAACGAGGAGCTCAAGCGGCGCGAGGCGGAGCTGGAACAGGTGAAAAAGGCCGCCGAGACGCAGAGACCGACCTACAGCATCGTCCCCTATCAAGGAGCGCACGGCACCCGCCGCCGGCCCATCTACCTGGAATGCAAAGCCGACGGGATCGTCCTCCAGCCGGAGGGAATCCTATTTGGCGAAAGCGACTTCGCCGGCCCCTTGGACTCCGGAAATCCCTTGGATGTGGGGCTGCGAGCCGTGCGCGAATACCTGACCGGGCAGCAAGGGCGGATCGGCAACGGCTCGCCCGAGGAACCCTATCCGCTGCTGCTGGTCCGCCCGTCGGGCATTTCCGCCTACTATGCCGCGCGTGCGGCGATGCAGTCCTGGGGGGCCGAATTCGGCTACGAATTGATCGGCGAGGACTGGGACCTGGAATACTTTCCTGCTGACTCAGAGCTGGCGAGAGCGGTGGTCGCGGCGGTCGAGCCGGCGCGGAGGCGGCAACTTGCGGCGCTGGCGGCAGCGCCGAGCCATTACGGTGGCGGTGGCACGAGCCGGCCTGTCTACTCGGTGCAGCCCTACCGTGGCGGCGTCATACGGCGCGATACGGAAGCAGGCGGCAGCGGGGGGCTGGTTTCCAACTCGGCCAACGGGCGAGTCGGCGCGCAGTTCAGGCCGGGCGGAGCGGGCGGAGCGGGCGGAGCGGGAACCGGGACAACCGCCCAGACGGAGCGCCGCGACCTGCCGCCCGAGCGGGCCGGTGAGGCGATCGGCCGGGATGAAAAGACAACGGCGGCTTCGTCCGGCCAACACGAGATGGTGGATGGGCGAAGGCCGCAGAGCCTGGCCGCTCTGCGCGGCCGGAACTGGGGACTGCCCGACGCGACCGGGAGCGCTGTCCCGATCACCCGGCCGATTCGCGTCGAGTGTTTCGCGGATCGACTGGCGCTCGTTCCGGAGAAGGGGCTAGCCGATCCGCAGGAGATACCGCTCGGCGGAGACCTGGAATCGTCGATTGACTCGTTCGTTTCCGCGATCTGGGACTACATGGACACCTGGGGCAAGGCGGGGCGGGGAATGTACTGGCGGCCGATCCTGAACGTTTACACCGGCCTCGGTGGGGAGAGCCGCGCCGTCGAGCTGGAAGCGCTGCTTAAGGACAGCGGGTTGGACGTCCACCAGGCGGGGCGGCTGGCGGTGATGCCATGACTCGACGCTCACAAACAGAGAATTCCCAGCCCGGTCACGATTCCTTTCTGGACATCGTATCGAACATCGTCGGCATCCTGATCATCCTGGTGATGGTAACGGGTGTCCGGGCGAAGAACTACGTCCCTGCCGATGGGCAGTCCGGCGGCGGGGCGGAAACTGAGGCCCTCGCCGGCCAACTCGAGACCGAGCGAGCTCGGCTAGACCAGTGGCGCTCTGAAGCCCTCCAGCAGACCCGGCACGTCGACGAAATAGAGGGCCTGGTGAAAGTCCGCGATCGGGAGCGGCTCGTGCTGGCCACGGCCGCCGAAGCCATCGCCCGCAAGCTTGCCGAACGCCGCGGAAAACTCGACGCCGAGGCCCAAGCCCAGTTCGACCTATCGCGCGAGCTAGCCGCGACCCAGGCAGAGCTCGATCGGCTGGCCAGCGCCAAGCTCCAACTGGAGGCCACAAAGGCGGCCACGATCCTGGTCGAAGCACTGCCAACGCCGCTGGGGCAGACGGTTCACGGCGATGAGGCGCATTTCCAGCTCAGCGGCGAGCGGATCATCTGGATTCCGCTCACGCAGCTTCTCGAAGAATTCAAGATCGACGCCCGCAGCAAGGCTTCCCAACTGCTTTCGATGCCCGAACTGACCGATACGATCGGCCCCTACGGCGGATTCCGGCTTCGCTACACCCTCCAGCGCCGCCAAATGTCGCCCGAGATGGCGATCGCCGCCGGTGGCGGCCAGTTTGCGCAGCTACGCCAATGGACCTTGATCCCGACTTCCAATGACCTCGGCGAGACGGTCGATGAGGCGCTGCGCGAAGGCTCGCGATTTCGCCAGGTTGTCCGCGGGCTTCCGCGAACGACGACAATCACGATCTGGACTTATGAAGACAGCTTCGACGCCTTTCGCCGGATCAAGAAAGAGCTGTTCGCGCTCGGTTTCGACACGGCCGCCAGGCCGCTGCCCTTGGGCGTGCCGATCGGCGGGTCGCCAAGCGGCAGCAGATCGTCAGCGCAGTAAGCCGGCAGGGCGACGGCCCGTTCAGGCCACCGCCTGGCAAATCCCGTTCTCCACGGCGGCGGCGATGCGATCGAGTTGGTCGAGCGAGATTGCCAGGGGCGGAATGATGACCACCACGTTGCCCAGGGGCCGGAGCAGGACGCCCTCTTTCCGGGCATGGTCGCAGACGCGGATGCCACGCCTCTCTTCCCAAGGATAGGGCTCCTTGGTCGCCTTGTCGCGGACCAGTTCAATCCCCGCCAGCAGGCCGCACTGGCGGACGTGGCCGACGTGCGCGAGGCGCGCGATGCGCTGGAGGTGTTCGGCCAGCCGGGCGATCTTGGGTTGCATGCCCGCGAGGGTTTGTTCTTCGTCGAAGACATCGAGCGTGGCCAGGGCGACGGCCGCCCCGAGCGGGTTTCCGCCGTAGGTATGGCCGTGAAAGAACGATCTCGACTCGGCGTAGGTTCCCAGGAAGGCTCGCCAGAGGCGATCGGTGGTCAGCGTTGCCGCCATCGGCATGTAGCCGCCGGTCAGGCCCTTGGCCAGACAGAGCAAGTCGGGGGAGACTTGCTCGTGCTCGCAGGCGAACATCTTTCCGGTGCGGCCCATGCCCACGGCCACTTCGTCGGCAATCAGCAGCACGTCGTACTTGCGGGTCAACTCGCGGACCGCGCGGAGGTAGCCGGGGGGATGGACGATCATGCCGGCGGCCGCCTGCACCAGCGGTTCGATCACCATGGCGGCGATTACTTGATGGTGCTCGGCGAGAACCGACTCGATGCGGCCCACGGCTTCGCTAAGAACCTCCCCTGCGGAAACGCCCGGCGGCGGCCGGTAGGGATCGGGCGCGGGCAAGCGATCCGTGGCGAACAGGAGCGGCTTGAACATGGCGTGAAACCGGGCGACGCCGCCGACGCTTACGCTGCCGATCGTGTCGCCGTGGTAGGCCTCGCTCAAGGCGAGGTAGCGGGTCTTCTCCGGCCGCGGCTGGTCGCACTGGCGCCAGTATTGAAAGGCCATCTTCAGGGCGACCTCGACCGCCGTCGCTCCATCGTCGGAGAAGAAGACGTGCTGGAGGCCCGGCGGGGCAAGATCGACCAGCCGCCTGGCCAAACGGATCGTCGTCGGATTGGAGCATCCCAGGGCGGTCACATGGGCGACACGGTCGAGTTGCTGGCGCAGGGCCGCGTCGAGCCGGGGATGGCGATGGCCGTGCACGTTGCACCACAGGCTGCTCGTGCCGTCGATGTAGCGGTTGCCCTCGATGTCGATCAGCGTGCAGCCGTCGCCCCGCTCGAGGATCAACGGTTCGTACTCGGCCATCTGGGTGAAGGGGTGCCAGACGAGTTGGCGGTCCCACAGTTCGAGTTGTTCCCTTGAGGCTCTTGGCATGATCTCTGTTGTCAGTCCCACGCCACCGTGACCGGCGCGCCCGGATGGAGCCCCAGGCGGCGCGAGGCGTTGTCGTCGACGACTGCCAGCTCGAGGCGATTGGTGGAACCGACCAGGGCGATGAACATGCCGGCGTGCTGCTGGGCGTAGGCGCTAAGGATGCCCCACGTTTCGTAGATTCCGCAGACGATGCAGACGCGTTCGTCGGTGGGATAGCCCTCCAGCAAGTTGGCCGTGATGTTGGTGATCAGGTTGCCGAACGAGTCGACTTCGAGCACGACTCCGTCGATGCGTCCGGGGCGGACGCGCGGTTTGGGCAGATCGAGAGATTTGACCTGGGCGACTTCCGACCCCAGGTCGGCTGGATTCAGCCCGAGGCTCAAGTGGGCCGCCACGGGCGCCATGATGTCGCGCCCGTGGAACGTGCTGGAGACGGGTGTCCGCCAGAAACGGGGGTTTTCCAGCCGGATGATCCGGCTCGGGGCGTGCTTTACGATCAATTCGCCGAGCAGGCCGTTGTCCGGCGAGACGTAATGCTGGCTGCCGATGTGGGCGTAGACGATCGGCCTGCCCGTGCCGACCCCCGGATCGATCACCGCCACGTGGATCGTGCCATTGGGAAACAGCCACGAGACGTCGGCCAGGACAAGCGCGCCTTGGCGGATGTCCTGCGGGCGGATGTCGTGGCTGAGGTCGACGAGGGTCGCATCCGGGTTGATCGAGAGGATCACCCCTTTGATCGCCGCCACGTACGGGCTGCCCGTGCCAAAATCAGTCGTTAACGTGATGATGCTCACATCCGCTCGACGAGTTGGAGGCAAATCTCGCGGACCCGCGTCGCATTGACGTTCGGGTTCATCTTTTTCGCCTGGCCGATCAAGGCGCCGGCTGCCTTTAGTTTACCCTGCTTCAGATCGTCGACAACCTTCGGGTTGGCCGCCAGCAGTTCCGCGCAGAGGGCCTCGAGGTCCGCTTCGTCGACTTCGACAATTCCCAGGGCGTCGATCGCCTCGGCGACCGACTTGCCCGTGCCGAGCATTTCAGAGAGGACTTCGCGGCCCCGGCTGGTCTCCATCTTACCCGACTGGACCTCGTCGATCAGCCGGCCAAGCTCCCGTGGGGGGACGGGAAACTGCTCGATGGGCATCTGCCGTTCATTCAGCACCCGCAAGACCGATTGCTGAACCCAATTGGCGGCCGCCTTGCCGTCGCGGCAGGCCTCGGCCGCGGCGATGAAATAATCGACCAGCGGGCGCCCCTGGCTGACCAGAACGTCGCTGTCGTAAGGGGTGATGCTGAACTGGCCGACGAGCCGCGTGCGCAAATCGGCCGGCAGCTCGCCGAGCGATTGGCGGATTTGAGCGATCTCGGATTCCGTGATCGTCACCGGCGCCAGGTCCGGATCGGGAAAGTAGCGGTAGTCGCTCGACTCTTCCTTCGACCGCTGGGCCCGGGTGATCTGCGCCTCTTCGTCCCAGCCGCGGGTCTGCTTGGGCACGTCTCCGATCTTTTGCCCCGTTTCTTGCCACAGGTCCCATTGCCGCTGGGCTTCGTAGGCCAAGGCGCGCTCCACCGCGCGGAAGCTGTTCATGTTCTTCACTTCCACAATCGGCGTGGCAATCTTTCCCTCGGGCGCGGCGACGTGAAGGTTGACGTTGGCGTCGACCCGCAGGCTTCCTTCCTGCATGTTGCAGTCAGACACGCCGAGGTAGTTCAGCAGCAGTTTCAGTTCGGTAAGGTAGTTCTTGGCTTCGGCGGGTGAGCGCAAGTCGGGCTGGCTGACGATTTCCAGAAGCGGCGTGCCGGCGCGGTTCAAGTCGATCCGGCTATCGGCCTTGCCGGCCTCTTCGTCGTGCATGCTCTTGCCGGCGTCCTCTTCGAGGTGCGCGCGGATGATCCGGATCCGCCGCGACTGGCCGTCTTGTTCCGGGTCGGGGATGTCCAGATGCCCGTCGCGGCTCAGCGGCATGTCGTACTGGCTGATCTGGTATCCTTTCGGCAGGTCGGGATAGTAGTAGTTCTTCCGATCCCACTTGGTGAACCGGGCGATCTGG
>JAMOAF010000658.1 GCA_023621895.1 Planctomycetota bacterium | reverse complement strand
AGGTGCGTCGAATCGCTGATCCCATCGCCTCCGAGCCGCACCACTTCGGGCAAGAACGCCACCAGGGCCGTGCCATACAGGGCGGTCCGCGCTCCGGCAAGGCGCCGGCTCAAGCCGTATACGGGAATCGGCAGCAGCACGAGCGGGATCGCCGAGGCGATCTGCGCGCTGAGCGCCCAGGCTTGGTGAAAATCGCCAACCAGCCCGGTGAGCATCGCGTGAACCGCTGCAACCCAAATGGCGAACAGCGGCGCGTCCGGCGCGGACCGAGCCAACTCGGCAAGACCGGCCTCGCCCAGCAGCCGGGCTGAACCAACGAAACGCACGGCGTCGAGCGCTGGAACCGCGGCGCGCTGGATGACCAGGCACTGCACCGCGCACGCCGATGCGACAAGCACCGCCAGAAACGCGATCTCGGTTCGGCTCGTCCGGTTCATCGCGGTTCCTGGCGATTCGTCGCGGAGTGGGTTGGCGTGGAGGGATCGGCCGGCGGCGCCTGCTTCGGCCCCCGCGCTGGGAGATTGACGGGCAGAAGTTAGCCGGTTTCTTTCCGACGGTCAATTTCGATCTTGTGCGTTCTCCACTTGCCAAGAGGCAAGATGGAGAAACCTGGCGCGCCTGAGCAGCCTGTGCGTGGAGAGAAAGATGAAGCTGGGAGTTGTGTGATGTTTGGGAGGAATAGGCTGGATGGTTCCGGTCGGGTTGCCCACGCCGCACGCTCTCGGTCCGGTTCGATCTGGGGGCGCTCAACAGCCGAAGAAACGAACTGGAGTGGTGGGTCTTGCCCTCCGCGGGCGGCATGGGCGGTGCGGGTTTTCGCGCGCCGAGCGCCGCATGAAGTTCGTCTTACGTGAACCGTAGCTTGTGGCTATGATTCGCCCGTTTCTCGGGCGCCATCCGGCCTTTTCGAGCCAAAGCGTCATGCAGTTTCGCCGAAGTGGTCAACGCGACTATCGACGCCGACGGGTCTTGAACGAGATTCGATTCGGCCGTTCGGCGCTGTGGAGCGACAGACCGGATGGTTGGACGCGGTACGGCAGCGATTTGCTGGCCCGTCGATCAGCACACTACGGGGATGCCGAGTTCATGGACGAGCAATGCCGGTTGACCGATTTGGTGCCCATGCGACTGGGCAGCTACCTGCTGATTCTGATCGTGGGCGCGGGGATCATTGCCGGGCTGGAAGGCCTCTACCACATCATGCCGCTGTTGGCGCCGCTGACGTCCGATGGTCGGGTGGCGGCGTTTGACCTTGATGGGGAGGGGAGCCTGGCGGTCTGGTTTTCGTCGATGACGCTCGCCTTGGCCGCCCTCTCGGCGATGCTCGTCTACAGCGTTCGCCGCCACCGGCGCGACGATTACCACGGGCGATACCGAGTCTGGGTCTGGGCCGCCTTGGCGTTTCTTCTGATGAGCCTCGACGAGACGGCGAGCCTGCATGAGGGCTTTAAGGAGATGATGACCTGGCTGACCGGCAACCGCGTGTTTGGCGACGGTTCCATCTGGTGGGTGGCCGCCTACTTCTTCGCACTGGGCGTCATCGGAACGCGGCTGGTTGCCGACATGCGCGAATGCGGGCTGTCGACCCTCGCGATGCTCGCCGTGGCTCTCTGCTACGTGGTCGCCGTGGCCGCCCAGCTCGGACTGATTCTGCCCGAATCCGGCGCTCGCGGCGTGATGTTGGAAGAAGGGGCGGAGATGCTCGGCAACCTGCTGCTGGTTCTGGCGATGCTGCTGCACGCCCGGCACGTCGTCTTGGACGCCGAAGGCTTCTTGCCGGCTCGCGGCGCCGATCGCGATGCGGACGGCTACGTCTACGATGCCGGCGACGGGGGCTGGTCAGCGCTCGATGGAGGAGATATCCTCGTACATCCGCCGCGCTCCTCGCGGACGCCAGCGCGGGCGATCGTCGCGCCGCTGCCCGTGGTCGAGGAGATTACCGCGCCGCTGAGCCGCAAGCTGACCAAGCAGGAGAAGAAGGCGCTGCGGTTCAGGCTGGAGCAGGAGCGGCGCCGGCGCGAAGAGCGTTAAACCGCTTGGAAGCGAGGATTCCGAACCCTGGAGTGACCGTGATGAACAGTCTGATGTTGCGCGCCTTGGTGGTTGTCTCTCTGCTGATTCCGGCCTGGAACATACGGGCGGCCGAACCGCCGACCGGCAACCGGGCGAAAGCCGCGCGGCAGAAGCCGTGCGAGCTCGAGCGGAACGTGCCCGTGCGGATGAAGTACCTGCTCCATCTGCCCGAGGGCTACGACCAGAAGGAGTCGTGGCCCCTGCTGCTCTTTTTACACGGCGCCGGCGAGCGTGGAGACAACCTCGAGTTGGTCAAGACGCACGGGCCGCCGAAACTCATCGAGGCCGGCCAATCGTTTCCGTTCGTGGTCGTCTCGCCGCAGTGCCCGGCCGGCCGCTGGTGGGAGCCGCTCGAACTGGGGGCGCTGATCGACGAGATCGTCGAGAACTACAAGGTGGACGAGGACCGCATCTACGTGACCGGCCTGAGCATGGGAGGCTTCGGCACCTGGGCCTTGGCGGTCTACCAGCCGGCGCGGCTGGCCGCGATCGCCCCGATCTGCGGCGGCGGCGAACCCCTGATGCTCCGCCTGCTGCCCGTCAAGATTCCCGCGTGGGTGTTCCACGGGGCGAAAGACACCACGGTGCCGGTCGAACGATCGGAGCAGATGGTCGACGCCCTGAAAAAGGCCGGGTGCACCGTCAAGTTGACGGTCTATCCGGAGGCCGGCCACGACTCGTGGACCAAGACCTACGCCAACCCGGAATTCTACCAGTGGCTGCTCGAACAGAAACGGGCGGCGAAGTAGGCGCTCCAAGCGGGCTGGGTTGGTGGCTCCCGGGCGGTTTGATGTGGTAGACTGCTGGCTGTCCAAGGCGGAGTGCCGCGGGTGCGCGTGCCGTGTGCGCTGGCCACAACCGCTCGATTGAGGGCAATAGACCTGCCGCCCCTGGTCGGCGCCGTGGAACGGGCGGGAGCCGATCTCAAGCGAACGGGAGCGAAGTCCGATGGTTCGTCGACGTTGGATGGCGTGTTGCGCTCAGCTTGTGCTTTTCGGATGTTTCGTTGCCGCCGCGGTTCGTGCCTGGCCCGCACCGCCGAGCGAGGACCGGGCCGGCGATTTGCTCCAACTGGCGGATCAAGGCTTGGCGGAGCTGCGGTCGATCGCCGAATCCGACGCGGCCTCGGCGTACGACTTGGCGGAACGCATGGTCCATGCCGCTCAGGAGAACCGGCTCTCCTCTCCCCTGGCATCGCTGGCCGGCGAGATGCTCCGCCACGAGGACCCGTTCGTCCGCGGCATGGCCGAGTGGGCCATTTCAATGAAGGTGGGCGGGGAAAACAACGGGCAAGAGAGCGTCTGGCCATCGAAGGACCCGCCCGACTGGTACGCCGCCTGGGTCGCCTTCGATCCGGCCGAGCGGGTCCGGGCCGACTGGGTCCGCCAGGCGGTTTCCACCGGCATCCATGGCGATGCGAAAAAGCTCGCCGCATCGGTCGACGCGATGATCGATCGCATCGCCCGAATGCAGGAAGGCTTCCAAAGCCACGGCGCCGCTCCGCCGACGCTGAGACTGCTTGAAGCGCAACTCGCCCGAGTGCAGTCGATCCGCGCCCAAATGGCGCGGTGCAACGGGCCGCTGGCAACCGACTCGATCGAGCGGCGCCGGCTCTGGATCGAGGCCCGGTCCGCTCTGCGCGGCGCGGTGTTGGCCAATCCGGCGCTGAGTTTCGACCGGATTGTCTGCGTCAAGCAATTCGTGCCGCACACGATGCGGAACATCACGCGGTCGTATTCATGGAAGCACAAGCCGGGGGGCGACATCGCGATCCTGTCGAACTTCAAGGAAGACGCGCGGGTCGAGAATCTACTCCAAGGCCGGCTTGGCCGCGGATTCGTCTGGGGCCTCGACCTCTGGTGGGATGCGGATCGGGTGGTCTTCAGCTACGCCAGGCAGCCCAACTGGCCGCCGGAGGTCGACACGACCAGCATCGCCACCGAAGGAATCAACGTCTTCAAGCTGCGAAGACAACATGAGCCGCTGCATCTCTACGAGGTCGGCGTCGACGGCTCGGGACTCAGGCAGGTGACCGGCGACAAGTACTGGAGCGACTTCGAGCCGACCTACTGCGCCAGCGGCGAGATCGTGTTCGCTTCCGACCGGTGCGGGCGCGCCGCCGAGTGCGGCAATGATACGTACGACCATACCAACCCAAACCTGTACGTCGTCGCGCCCGACGGGTCGAACCTGCGGAAATGGACCGACAGCAAGGACATCGACCGGTATCCCCATAGTCTCGACGACGGGCGGATCGCCTACACGCATTGGGAATACCAGGAGCGCCACTACATGGAGGTGCACGCCCTGTGGACCGCCCGGTCAGACGGCACGATGTCCGATGCCCTGTTCAAGCACCACATGCCGGCCCCCTGCGGCCTGCGGGACACGCGTTCGATTCCCGGCACGAGCAAGCTGGTTTCGATTGCCACGGGTCACCACACGTTCGCCTACGGCCCGGTGGTGTTCGTCGATCCGGCCTGGGGCATGAACAACCGTGCGGGGATCTCGATCGTCACGCCGGGCGTCCGGCCGCAGGAAGGGGCGATGGCCGGCACGCCCGTCGCCGAGGGGGGCGTTGTCGATGGCGGCGGGCTGTATCAGACGCCGTGGGCCTTGAGCGAAACCTGCCTGCTGGCGTCGTACGCCTATGCACGGCCGCGCTGCACGGCGCACGCCGGAGTCGATTCGAATGGTTTTGGCCTGTACGTGATTGACGTCTACGGGAATTGGGAACTGATCCACCGCGACCCCTTGCTCTCTTGCACCTTTCCGATTCCACTGGCCAAGCGGCCCCGCCCGCCAATCCTGCCCGGGCAGCAACGGGAAGGCTCCGAAACGGACGCCACTTGTTACGTGACCGACGTGTACGATGGCCTCCAGGGCGTGGCTCGCGGCACGATCAAGTACCTCCGCATCGCCCAGCACGTCGCCTGGCCGTTCGACCCCGAGCGAGGGCAGATGGACTACATCGCCGGAAACGCCGGCGTTCGGCGGATTGATTACCAGAGCTGGTCTCCGGTGCGCGTCATCGGCACGGTTCCGGTGGAAGCCGACGGTTCGGCCAGCTTCAAGGCGCCGGCCGATACGGCCATCTACTTCCAGGCGCTCGATGCGCGCGAGATGGAAGTCGTGCGGATGCGATCGATGGTGAGTTTCAAGGCTGGGGAAACGCGGGGCTGTCGAGGTTGCCACGAGTCGGAGGCAAAGTCACCCGCCGCGGGCCTTGATTTTCCCCTCGCCGCCCGCCGCCCGCCGTCCGTGCCCGAGCCACCGGCCTGGGGGGCGGAGAGAATGCTCGGCTACGAGTGGCTGGTCCAACCGATCCTCGACCGGCACTGCGTTGGCTGCCACGGCGGGGAGAACCCGGACGGCGGCTTGGATTTCACGGGTGTCAGGGGCCCGGACGGTCTCTTCCAATCGTACCGCACGATGTTCGGCGTTCTGCCGGCGGGGAATAAGCCGGCCCGGCTGCTGGTTTCCTGCTCCGACCGCTTCTCCAACAGCGAGGCGACCCGGCCGATGCAGTTCGGCTCGCATCGGAGCCCGCTCGTGGAGGTGTTGCTGCGCGACGAGCTGCACACGAAGGAAGTCCAACTCGATCAGCCGGAGTGGCGTGCCCTGGTGACGTGGGTTGACGCCAATGCGCCTTACCACGACGGCTTTTTGAACAAGCGCCCGGCGGACGGCGGCCAACGGCGGCGTGAGCTGGTGCAGGCGTCTCCGGCGCCGTAAAAAAGGCGGGCGCATGTCAGCTTTTGCACTCCCGTTCCCCCCCATCCCCCCGGATTGACCTTGCCTCAGCCCCCGCTCTTCGCTATCAGTCGCGTTCTATTCATGCGGCCCGCCCACCCCCTCGCAAGAGGTGTGCGGGCGTTGGGCGGCCAAGGAGGGGTATTCCCCATGACGCGAGCGAAAAAAACGTCGAACGAACCCGGCGCCGACCGCTTCGTCGACATGTGGGCGCTGGCCGGCGCGCACCCGACGAATATCGACCTCTTGCAGCGATTGCGATCGGCCGACGACCGGCAGTTCGGCGCGAACATGGACGTTTGCGGCTCGATATCCGAGCGGGACCCCACGACGGGCAAGTGGGAGGAGACGCGGATCGTCGCCATCCGCACCGACGTCTGGAATCCGGGCAAGGAGAAGTTGCAGCAGCGGCTGAAGTCGCTCCAGGAGAGCCGGCGCGACCAATTGCGGCGCGAGATCAAGCGGTCCGGCCGCCTCGACGCCGGCCAGGCGGACCAACTCGCTCGGCGGCTCCAGGGCGACCCCGTGATGCGATTGAAACCATCGGACCTGCTCCACCGGCGCCTCGTGATGAAGATGTTCCACTCCAGCGGCGAGCGAATCCGCTGGGCCGGCTCGATCGAGGAGGTCACCACCCGCGAGGTCCACAACTCGATCGGATCGCGCCGCCCGCTGCTCTCGCTGGCGGCGATCCTGCCGGGCTACGACTACGTGGTCGCGATCGAACAGAACCACCGCACGCTCCGCATCCCGGCGGTCTTCACCTTCTCGTTTTTCGACGAGGAGGAGAAACTGGTGCACTATCTGTCGATCAAGCGGAAGTGGATTTCCGTCGGCGCCGATTTCGACATCGAGTCGGGCGGCCGGAGGATCGGCCAGATCGACGGCCAACTGCTGAGCTTCGGATTCAACGCCCGGGTGAGTGTTCGCGACCCCGCGCTGGCCGAAAACCGGCAGCTCCTCGACCTTCTCACGCTGTTCACGGCGACGGTGGGCTATCACCGGGCAATGCGCGGAAGCGTGCGGCGGCGCGTGCGGGCGGTTTCCGCCGGGGCCTCGTTCCAGCACCTGGTCGAAGACGAAGAGGTCTGGCTGTTGAAGAACCCGCGTCGCCGGGCGGCCTGAAGGCCGTGTCAGAGGACTCCCTTGGTGCTCGGCACGCCGGAGAGCCGCTCGTCGAAACCGGCGGCCATGCGGAAGGCCCGCGCGACGGCTTTGAAGATCGCCTCGGCGATGTGATGGCTGTTGCGGCCGTAGTGGAGTTGGATGTGCAGATTGCACAAGGCGTTTGCTGAAAACGCCTGCCAGAAGTCGTAGACCAGCTCGCTGTCGAACTCGCCGATCTTGGGCGAGGGGAAATCCGCCTGGAAGACGAACACCGCCCGGCCGCCCAGGTCGATCGCCGCGGTGACCAGCGCCTCTTCCATCGGCAGGGCGAAATGGCCGTAGCGGCGGATTCCCGCCTTGTCGCCGAGCGCCTCGCGGACCGCCTGGCCGAGGCAGATGCCCGTGTCCTCGACCGTGTGGTGCTGATCGACCTGGAGGTCGCCGGCGGCCTTCACGACCAGATCGATCGCCCCATGCCTGGCGAACAACTGGAGCATGTGGTCGAAGAAGCCGACGCCGCTGGCCACGTCGCCGCGGCCCGTGCCGTCGAGATTCACCGCCAGCTCGATGTTGGTTTCGGCGGTCTTGCGCTGGATTTGGGCTTTTCGCATTGAACGAGTCCGGGGGGGGCGAATGAGGAATGTCGAAAGTCGAAAGTCAAATG